>DAIRDY010000056.1:6558-11477 GCA_036795935.1 Moraxellaceae bacterium
TTCTTCGGCCTCGTGCGCAACACCGAGCGCGAGGTGGAGGCAAAGTACTGGATGAACGTGCCGCTCAACGACCGCGGCGGCTATGCCGACATCATGCGCGAGATGCGCATGCACCTGACCAAGGCCGGCTACTACGAGCCACGCATGATGAGCCTGCTGAAGCGCGTCCGCTGCAAGCGCGATCCCGGCGAGGCCGAATGCGCCCTCAAGGACGAGTGATGCGGCGGGCGCGAATGCGTCGTCCCGATGCACGAATGAAAAGGTCCGGCATGCCGGACCTTTTGTTTTGAAGGGCCGTCGCGGCCGGTGCTCACACCTCGGCCCAGCGCCGCACCAGGTTGTGGTAGACGCCGGTCAGTGCCACCACGCCTTCGCTGTGCGGGCATTCGCCCGCAACCTTCTGGATGGCCATGTCGAGATCGAAGAGCAGCGCACGCTGCGTGCTCTCGCGCACCATGCTTTGCACCCAGAAGAATGCCGCATGACGCGTGCCGCGCGTCACCGGCGCCACATGGTGCACGCTGGTGGAGGGGTAAATCACCATGCTGCCGGCCGCCAGCTTGATGCGGCGCTGGCCATGCGCATCGTTCACCACCAGCTCGCCGCCGTCGTAACTGTCCGGCTCGGACAGGAACAGCGTGCAGGAGACATCGCTGCGCAGGCTGTCGCCACCGGGCAGCGGCAACACGGCGTTGTCGACATGGTCGCCATAGTGGCCGCCCTCCTGGTAGCGGTTGAACTTTGGCGGATAGATCTTCTTCGGCAACGTGGCCGTGATGAACAGCGGATGCCGGCCCAGGCGTGCCAGCAACTCGCCGGACAAGCGGCGCGCGAGCGCGCTGCCGTCATCCAGTTGCTGGTTGGCCTTGACCCGGCGCGCGATGCTGCCGGCCGTGGCCGCACCGTCCTGCCAGTCGGCGGCGACCAGCGCCTCGCACCAGCGCGCCGCCTCCGCAGGGTCCAGCAAGCCCTCGATCACGGTCAGCATGTGCTTTCCTCCGGCACGTCACGTGCCCTTGTTCAGAAGTCGTAGTCCAGCGTGAAACGGATGTTGCGTGCATCACCCTTGTACAGGAAGCTGCCGGACTGGTAGCCCGCGAGGTAGTAATCCTCGTTGCTGACATTGCCGACATTCGCGCGCAGGTTCAGGTGCTTGCTGGCGCGGTATTTCACGAACAGGTCATACACCGTATAGGCGGGGATGGGCTGGCTGTAGTCGCCATAGTACGGGCTCGTGATGTCCGAGATCATGCCGGGAGCGGTGTCGGGCTGGCCGGCATATTTCTCGCTTTCGTATTTCACGGCACCGCCGACGGTCAGGTCATCGGTCAGCTTGTAGCCCAGCTGCAGCACGCCGGTCACGTCTGCAAAATTGGACAGCGTCTTGCCGACCTTGGGCGGCGGATTGGGGTTGTTCGCCGTGGGAGCGACCGGCGCGGCCTTCAGCACCTCGGCCTCCATCACCGTCACGCCGGCCTGCAGCTCGATGCGGTCAAGCAACAGCCCGCTGGCCCCCAGCTCCACACCGCGCACGCGGTTTTTTGCACTGTTGAACGTGCCGGTGGTGGTGTAGCCGCTGCCTTCCATCACGTCGTCCTTGGTGATCTGGAACAGGGCACCGGTCAGCAACAGGCTGCGGTTGAACACGTCCCACTTCAGGCCGAGCTCGAGGTTCTCAGAGGTTTCCGGATCGGCGCCGGCAATTTCTCCATTCTGTATGATGGCACCGCCGTAACCGCTGTTGGTGCCGGCATCCGCTTCACCGCCATTGATGTCCATTGCCGTCGCATAGCTGGCATAGCCAACCAGCTCCGGCGTGATGCGATAGCTCAGGCCGAGGTGGCTGTTGAACAGCGTGTCGGAATAGTCATAGCGCGTCACCACATTGGTCGTGGTGTTGCGCACGGCGAGATCGAAATCGAAACGGTCGGCACGGACACCGGCAAACATCGTGAGCCGGTCGGTGACGTCGACCGTGTCCATCAGCGACAGTGCCGAGGTGGTGATCTGCCAGTCATTGGACCACGGGTTGCGGCTGATCTGCCGGTTCATCAGCGTGTTGAGCCCGTTCACCACCTTGCCGTTGGCATCGAAGATGCACCAGGCATTTGCCGACGTGGCATTACCGGTGTAGCAGTTCTGGCCGCTGTTGCTGCTGGTGAAGTTGCCCTTGATGGCCTGGTGGTCGGTGTATTCGAGACTGACGATGAACTCGTGCGGCCTGCCGAACAGCTCCTGGTTGATGAACAGGTTGGTCTGGTTGGCGAAGTAGTCCACCTCCTGCCAACCGGAATGCGTGGACAGTGTGGCCGTGGCGTACTGGCCGTCAGGATTGTTGGCGCCGGTGGTGGCGCTGCGCGCGCCGGTCACCACGTATTCGTTGCCGGTCTGGCCCTGGCGGGTGGTGTTGCTCAGGCGGATGTCCTCGTTGAAACGGTATTTCACGCGCGCGGTCAGGGTGTCGACATCGGAGCGCAGGAAATCTTCCTCCTGCAGATAGGCAGGCACATTGTTCGCCGGCTTGCGGTTCGGCAGGCTGCCCTGCAGGTAGCCGCCAAGGTCCGGCCGGTCCTCGGCGCGCAAGCCGTAGTAGTCGAGCATCAGCTCAAGATTTTCCGTGGGCTGCCAGATCGTGGACAGCGCCGCGCCCTGGCGCTCGCGGTCCGCGGGCGCGCGGTCCGGCACCTCCTGATAGGCATGCAGGGCATTCACGCGCACGGCCAGCGTCTCGCTGACGGCCTTGTTGCCGTCGGCGGTGACACGCGTGTACTGGTCACTGCCCACGCCCACCGACAGTTTCGCGAAATCGGCAAATGGCGAGGCCAGCTTGCTGATGCTGTTCACCGCACCGCCGGCCGTGCCGCGACCGGCAAAGCTGGAGCTCGGGCCCTTGGTGATTTCCACCTGCTCGATGGCGAAGCTCTCGCGCACCGTCATGCCGGGATCGCGCAGGCCGTCGACAAAGACGTCGCTGCGCGCCTCCTGGCCACGGATCACGTAGCGGTCGCCGAAAGCATTGCCGTTCTCGCCGGTCCCCAGCGTGATGCCGGGCTGGGCATCCAGGATCTGGCGCAGGTCGGTGTAGCCGGAGTCCTCAATCGCCGTCTTGGTGATGACGGAGATGTTTTTCGGGGTTTCCGCCAGCGGCCGGGTGTGGCGCTCGTCGCCCGAGGTCCGCGCCTTGTAGGGCACGCCGGGCTGGGCATTGGGATTGGAGTCGATGGCCTGGCTGATGACTGTCACTTCCGGCAGTTCCTGCTCGCCAGCCTGGGGGCTGACGGCCTGAGCGGCGTCCGGGGTGGCGGGCTCATCGGCCAGCGCGGGCAGGCCCTGGAGGGCAAACAGCGCAAGGGCCAGGGGGCGGTATTCGAAGCGCGACGACATGCGGGTCTCCTGAACGAGGGAATCCGTTGCAGAAGCTGGCGGGTCGGGGCGACGTGGCTGGCGACAACAGGCACCGGGGGCGGTGGCAGGCCGCGAAAATTAAACTAAATGAGAATCGTTTGCAACAAATGGCACTGCAGGGTCGGCACGAGCGTGCCATTCCTTGCGGGCAGGGGCCGCCGCGGAGACGGTTCAGCCCGGGCGCAGGCTGCCCGGGCCGATGTCAGCCAGCGTGGCGCAGCCGCAGAGGGCCATGGTGATCTCCAGCTCCTCGCGCAGCGTGCGCAGCAGATGGGCCACGCCCAGCGGCCCGGCGACCGCCAGCGCATGCATGGCCGGCCGGCCGACAAGCACGGCGCTGGCACCCAGGGCCAGCGCCTTGAAGGCATCGCTGCCGCGGCGGATGCCGCTGTCCAGCAATACCGGCACGCGCCCGGCGACGGCCGCCACCACGTCCGGCAGGGCCTCGAGGCTGGCCGGCGCCGTGTCCAGCACGCGCCCGCCATGGCTGGACACCACCACGCCGGCCGCGCCCAGCGCCACCGCACGCGCCGCATCCTCCGGATGCAGCAGGCCCTTCACCAGCACCGGCAGGCGGCTGACCGCGAGCACCCAGGCCAGGTCATCCCAGTCCGGCGCCTGCGCCATCAGCTGCTCGAATACCGGGCTGCCCTGGCCTGCGCTGACCGCCGGCGGCAGCACACTGACGTTCACCGCCGCGACACCGGGCGGCAGCGCGAAGCGCACGCGCTGCTCGCGGTTGCGCACGCCCGCCACCGGCGCATCGACGGTGAACACCAGCGCCTGGTAACCCGCGGCCTCGGCGCGGCGGATGAGGGCCAGCGTGGCCTCGCGCCCGGGCTGCCAGTAGAGCTGGAACCACAGCGGTGCGCGCGCCGCGGCGGCAATGTCCTCCAGCGGCGTCGAGGCCAGCGTGCTCACCACCATGCCGGTATCCGTCACCGCCGCCGCCATGGCCGTGGCCAGTTCGCCCTCGGCATGGAAGAGGCGCTGCCAGGCCACCGGCGCCAGCAGCAGCGGGTGGGCGAAATCCTGGCCGAGCAGGCTGAGCCGGGTATGGCCGCCGGCCACCCTGGCCAGCGGCCGCGGCCACAACGCGAGACGGTCGAAGGCGGCACGGTTGGCCGCCAGCGTCAGCTCGTCGGCCGCGCCACCCTGCAGGTACGCCCAGGCGTTGTCGTCGAGGTGCGCGCGTGCCTCGCGCTCGTAGTCGGCACTGGCCACGAGCTGCGGCGGAATCCGGGAAAGCGGGGGCTGGGGCATGGGGAGTCAGGGATAGTGCCGGTATGAAGGGCGATCATAGTGAGCACCCGACAGCGTCGCCAGCATGAAAGACGGCCAGGTCAGCGGCACGGCTGGTGCGCAGCATTGTCGCACTAGCCATTCACCAGGCCGCCGATGGCCCTACTCCACCGTCACACTCTTGGCGAGGTTGCGCGGCTTGTCGACGTCGGTGCCACGTGCCAGCGCCGTGTGGTAGGCCAGCAGCTGCACCGGCACGGTGTGCATGACGG
>DAIRDY010000057.1:0-5958 GCA_036795935.1 Moraxellaceae bacterium
CAAAGACCGGGATTTTCATCAGGCATCGCCACGGCCGCAGCCGAAAGCCTCAGGCCGGCAGCACCCGCGTAAACACCGCCTTCAGGTATTCCGTCTCCGGAATCGCCGGATGCACCGGATGATCGCCGCCCTGATGCCCGTGATGCACGATCTGCGCAAAGCGGTCGATATGCCGCGACGCCCCGCGTACCACATCCACCAGCTCCTCGCGCGCCAGATGCAGCGAGCACGACGCCGACACCAGCATGCCCTCGCGGTTCAGCAGGCGCATCGCCAGTTCGTTGGCGCGGCGATAGGCCAGCAGGCCGTTCTTGTGGTCCTTGCGCCGCGTGATGAAGGCGGGCGGATCAAGCACGATGACATCGAACTTCTCGCCGCTCTGTTTCAGCGAGGCCAGGATCTCGAAGGCATCGCCCTGCAATGCCGTCACCTTGTCCGCCACGCCATTGAGCGCGGCATTGCGACCGATGAGCTCGACCGCGCTGGCCGAGGCATCGACGCAGGTCACATGGCTGGCGCCGAAGACGGCCGCCTGCACGCCCCAGCCGCCGACATAGGAAAACACGTCGAGCACGCGCTTGCCCTGCACCCAGTGCGCGAGCTCGGCGCGCGCGTCGCGGTGGTCGTAGAACCAGCCCGTCTTCTGGCCGGACTGCACCGGTGCGAGGAACTTCACGCCATTCTCTTCCAGCAGCACTTCTGCCGGCACCTCGCCGGCGGCCACCTCGACATAGCTCGGCAGGCCCTCGACCTCACGCATCTTGCCGTCGTTCTTGAACAGGATGCCGGCGGGCGCCAGCACTTTCTGCAGCGCCTCGACGATGTCGTCCTTCACCGCCTCCATGCCGGCAGTGGCGATCTGCACCACGCAGACATCGCCGAAGCGGTCGATGACGAGGCCGGGCAGGAAGTCGCTGTCGCCATACACCAGGCGATAGAACGGCTGGGGATACAGCGCCTCGCGCAGGCCGAGCGCGATCTGCAGGCGGTGCACCAGCAGCGACTTGTTGAGCGGGTATTTCTCGTCGCGGCTGACGAGGCGCGCGCAGATCAGCGCGTTCGGATTCACCGTGGCGATGCCGAGGCACTTGCCCTTGCTGTCCTCCACGCGCACCTGGGTGCCTGCGGCGAAGTTCTTCAGCGGCGTTGCGGCGACATCCACTTCGTTGGAATAGATCCACAGGTGGCCTTCGCGCAGGCGGCGGTCTTCATGGGGCTTCAGTTTCAGTGTGGCAAGGGCGGACATGTCAGTCTCCGGAAAAAAGCGACGCCCCCGGCCGCGAACGGCAAGGGGCGTTGCAACGGGGCGCCGCGACAACTCAGGCGTTGTCGGCCGGCACCCACTTCAGGTCGAGTTCGCGCGCGGCGCGCACGTCGTCAAGGCGGCGCACCGGCTGCGTGTGCGGCGCGCCCTTGACCAGCTCGGGCGTGGTGCGGGCTTCTTCGCGAATCTTCACCAGCGCTTCGACAAAGGCATCGAGTTCGTCGACCGATTCGGTTTCGGTCGGCTCGATCAGCCAGCACTCCGGCACCAAGAGCGGGAAGTAGGTGGTCGGCGAGTGGAAGCCGTAGTCGAGCAGGCGCTTGGCAAAGTCCATCGCGTTCACGCCGAGCTCCTTCGCCTCCTTGGCGAAGGTGATGATGAACTCGTGCGAGGCGCGGCGCGCGGGATAGGCGAGCTGGAAGCCTTCGGCCGCGAGGCGCGCCATCAGGTAGTTGGCGTTCAGCGAGGAATACTCGCCGACGCGCAGCAGGCCTTCGCGGCCGAGCGCGCGACCGTAGTAGAACGCGCGCAGCAGCACGCCGGCATTGCCCATGAAGGCGGACATGCGGCCGATGGTCTGCGGCAGTTCTTCCGGACCGACCCAGTAGTACGAGCCGTCGTCATGGCGGCCGGCGATGGGCGTCGGCAGGAAGGGCAGCAGGCGCTCGCCGACACCGACAGGGCCGGCACCGGGGCCGCCGCCGCCGTGCGGCGTGGCAAAGGTCTTGTGCAGGTTCATGTGCAGCACGTCGAAGCCCATGTCGCCCGGGCGCACCTTGCCGAGAATGGCGTTGAGGTTGGCGCCGTCGTAATAGAGCAGGCCGCCGGCTTCGTGCACGGTTTTCGCGATGTCCTCGATCTGCTGCTCGAACACGCCGCAGGTGGAGGGGTTGGTCATCATCAGGCCGGCGGTCTCGGGGCCGACGGCTTCCTTCAGTGCGGCGAGGTCGACGTCACCGTTGGCCAGCACCGGAATCTCGCGCACCTTGTAGCCGCACATCACGGCGGTGGCGGGATTGGTGCCGTGCGCGGCGGAGGGAATCAGCATCTCGGTGCGCGCATGGTCGCCGCGGGCCTCGTGGTAGGCGCGGATCATCGCGACACCGGCGAACTCGCCCTGGGCGCCGGCCGCCGGCGTCAGCGACACGCCCTTCATGCCGGTCACTTCCTTCAGCACTTCCTGCAGGTCGTAGAGGCAGGCGAGGTAGCCCTGCGAATGCGACACCGGCGCCAGCGGATGACGGGCGAGGAAGCCCGGCAGCATGGCGGCCTTGTGTGCGCCGCGCGGGTTGTACTTCATGGTGCAGGAGCCGAGCGGATAGAACTGCGTGTCGATGCTGAAGTTCTTGCGCGAGAGGTTGGTGTAGTGGCGCACCACCTGCAGCTCGGCCACTTCCGGCAGCGCCGGGCGCGTCTTGCGGCGCAGGGCATCGGGAATGTCGGTCAGTTCGTGGCGCTGGCGCGGCACCTGCGAATGCGCGTAACGGCCGGCGGCGCCACGTTCAAAAATCAGTTTCATTCTGTTCAGGCCTCCAGCAGTGCCTTGTCGAGCGCGGCGGTGTAGCGGGCGATGTCGTCGGCAGTCTTGGTTTCGGTGGTGCAGACCAGCAGCGCATGACCCAGCTCCGGATAATCGGCCGCGAGATCAAAGCCGCCGAGCACGCCCTGCGCCGCCATGTGCGCGAGCACCGCGGCCGCGGGCTTTGGCAGGCGCAGCACTTTTTCATGGAACACCGGGCGGTTGAACACGCGCTCGATGCCGCCGATGCGGCTGGTGGCCTGCGCCAGTTCGCGGATGTTGTGGTGCGAGGCCAGCGCCACGCGCTCGAGGCCTTCGGCGCCGAGCAGCGCGAGGTAGATGGTCGCGGCGGTCATCGCCAGGCCCTGGTTGGTGCAGATGTTTGACGTGGCCTTGGCGCGGCGGATGTGCTGTTCGCGCGCCTGCAGCGTCAGCGCAAACCCGGGCTTGCCTTCGAGGTCGACGGTGCGGCCGATCAGGCGGCCCGGCATCTGGCGCACGAATTCCATCTTGCAGCAGAGGAAGCCGACATAGGGGCCGCCGGAGGACAGCGGAATGCCGAAGGGCTGGCCTTCGCCGACCACGATGTCGGCACCGGTTGCGCCCCAGTCGCCGGGCGGTGCGAACACCGCCAGTGCCATCGGGTTGACGCAGGCAATCACCAGCATCTTCTGTGCATGCGCCCAGTCGGTGAGGGCATCGGCTTCTTCCAGCACGCCGAAGAAGTTCGGCTGCGGCACCACCAGTGCGGCGAAATCCTCGCCTTCGAAGGCGGCAAGTGCCGACAGTTCGACATGGCCGCCGTGCTTGCTGAAATCGACCTCGACCACCTCGATGCCCTGGGTGGTGACGATGGCCTTGAGTGCGGCACGGTAATGCGGATGCACCGCGCGCGGCACCAGCACGCGCTTCGACTTCGACTGCTTGTTGGCGCGTACCGCCATCAGCACGGCCTCGGCGAGGCCAGAGGCGCCGTCATAGACCGAGGCGTTGCACACGTCCATGCCGGTGATGTTGGCCATCATGGTCTGGAATTCGTAGATCACCTGCAGCGTGCCCTGCGAGGCCTCGGCCTGGTAGGGCGTGTAGGCGGTGAGGAATTCGCCGCGCGAGGCCAGCTCCCATACCGCCGCCGGAATGTGGTGCTCGTAGGCGCCGGCACCGATGAAGCAGAGCTCGGCCTCGTCGGCACGCGCCCGCTCGCGCATCAGGCGGGTGACTTCCATTTCCGACGCGCCGTCGGGAATGCCTGAGAGCGTGTTGCCGCGCAGGTGGGCCGGAATTTCGTCGAACAGCGTTTCGATGGAGGAGGCCTTGATGGTCTCCAGCATGCGCCGCACATCGTCGTCGGTATGGGGAATGAAGGGCATGGCGGGGGTCCGCAGGGAAGTGATGGGAGTTCAGTCGGCACAACGGCCGGCGCGGCGCGGGTCGCGATGACGGCGCATGTTCACGCCAGCATCACGGGCCGCGCCGCTCCGGCGGGAAACGCGCGCGGCTCAGTGGCCTTCGGCTTCCACCTGGGCGTCGTAGTCTTCGGCCGACAGCAGGTCGTCCAGTTCGGCCGGGTCGGTCATGCGGATCTTGTACATCCAGCCGTCGTGGTAGGGATCGCTGTTGACGATCTCGGGGCTGTCGACCAGCGCGCTGTTCACTTCGACGACTTCGCCGGTGACGGGGGCATAGATGTCGGACGCGGCCTTCACCGATTCCACGACGCCGGCTTCGTCGGCGGCCTTCAGGCTGTCGCCCACTTCCGGCAGCTCGATGTAGACGAGGTCGCCCAGCGCGTCTTGCGCATGGTTGGTGATGCCGACGGTGACGATGTCGTCTTCGACACGGGCCCACTCGTGGGTGGCGGCGTACTTCAGTTCAGCGGGGGACTTGCTCATGGTCATGGCCTCGGGCGGAAAACCGCCGTTAATTACTGACGAATCACATCAACGCGGGAATGACGCCTGCAGTGGGCAGGCGCCGGGAACTCAGTACAGCGCGCGGCCGTTGCGGGCGAAGGGCGGCCGCACGATGCGCGCCGGCAGCCGCTTGCCGCGGATCTCGACTTCCGCACGGTCGGCCGTGCCCGCGGGCACGCGCGCCAGCGCAATGGCGCGCTCCAGCGTCGGCGAGAAGGTGCCGGACGTGGTCTCGCCCTCGCCGTCGGCGGTGAACACCTTCATGTGCGCGCGCAGCACGCCCTTGTCTTCGAGGATCAGGCCGACCAGCCGCGACGCCACACCGGCGGCCTTCTCGGCGAGCAGCGCCTCGCGGCCGATGAAGTCGTGGTCCCAGGCAATCGTCCAGGCCATGTTGGCCACCAGCGGCGAGACGTCCTCGTTCATGTCGTTGCCGTAGAGGTTCATGCCGGCCTCCAGGCGCAGCGTGTCGCGCGCGCCTAGGCCGCAGGGCAGCACGCCGGCCGCCAGCAGGTCGCGCCAGAAGGCGCCGGCCTCGGTGCCGGGCAGCAGGATTTCCAGGCCGTCCTCGCCGGTGTAGCCGGTGCGGGCGACAAACCAGTCGCCGGCCTCGATGCCCTGGAACACCTCCAGGCTGCCGGCGGCCGCGGTCAGCGCCGGGCGCACGGCGGCCACCTTCGCGCGGGCCTCGGGGCCCTGCACGGCAATCATGGCCAGGTCTTCGCGCTCTTTAAGGCTGATGCGGAAGCTGGCGGCCTGCGCCTGCATCCAGGCCAGGTCCTTTTCACGGGTGCCGCAGTTCACCACCACGCGCCAGCAGTCGGGGGCGGCCGCGGTCGGGGCATAGACGATGAGGTCGTCGATGACGCCGCCGTCCGGACGCAGCATGGCCGAGTACAGCGCCTTGCCGGGCGTGGCCAGGCGGGCGACGTCGTTGGCCAGCAGCTTCTGCAGGTAAGCCTTGGCATCCGGGCCGTCCAGCTCGAGGAAGGTCATGTGCGAGACATCGAACATGCCGGCCCCACGGCGCACGGCATGATGCTCCTCAAGCACGGAGCTGTACTGCACCGGCATGTCCCAGCCGCCGAAGTCGACGATGCGGGCCTTGAGGGCAAGATGTTCGGGGTAGAGCGCGGTCTGGCGGCCCATGACAGGTCTCGGCTGGTCGAGGTCGTGCGGATCGGAAAGCGGCGCATTCTACACCGCCGCCCCGCCCTGCTCTATGCGTCAGGGCGCCGGTGGTTGACCGCAGGGGCGCGGGG
>DAIRDY010000057.1:6058-11464 GCA_036795935.1 Moraxellaceae bacterium
GCCGGGCTCAGGGCTGGCGGGCGGCGGCCGGCAGGTCGCCGGTCAGGCCCATGGCGATGCGGGCGAATTCCTGCTTCACCGGCAGCAGGCGGTCGGTGGCCGCAAGGCCCAGGTTGCGGGCGACCACGAACAGCGGATGGCGGCTGCCGAACAGGCGCTGAAAGGCGGTCATGCCGTGCAGGATCAGGCTGTTGTGGGCGCGCCGGCGGCGCTCGTAGCGGGCCAGCACCTCGCCCTCCCACCACGGCAGCCGGCGGTCCTGCGCGCGGCGGATCTCCTCGGCCAGCACGGCGGCATCGAGCAGGCCCAGGTTCACGCCCTGGCCGGCCAGCGGATGGATGGCATGGGCGGCATCGCCCACCAGCACGAGCCCCGGGCGGCTGTAGTCGCCGGCATGGCGGGCGCGCAGCGGGAAGCTGTGGCGGGCGTCGCAGGTCACGACCTCGCCCAGCGTGTGCTCGAAGGCCAGCGTCAGCTCGCGGCGGAAGGCGGCGTCGTCCAGCGCCAGCAGCCGCCGGGCCTCGGGTTCGTCCTGCGACCAGACGATGGAGCAGGCGTGGGCATCGCCGTCATGGCTGCGCAGCGGCAGGAAGGCCAGCGGGCCGGTGGGCGAGAAGCGCTGGCGGGCGACAAAGCCGTGCGCCTTTTCGCAGCGCACCGTGGTGACGATGGCGCGCTGATGATAGTCGGTGTCGTGCACCGGCAGGCCGGCCAGCCGGCGCACGCCGGAGTCGGCGCCGTCGGCCCCGACCACGAGCGCGGCGTCAAGGCGGCGGCCATCGGCCAGGTCGAGCTGCCAGCGGTCAGGCAGGCGCTCCAGCGCGGCCAGCGCCGCCGGGCAGAGCAGCGTGACCTCGGGCGAGCGTTCCGCGACGGCGGTCAGCGCCCATTGCAGCAGGCGGTTTTCCACCAGCACGCCGAGATGGCTCTCGCCGAGCTCGCGCGCGCTGAAGTGCACGCGACCGCTGCCGTCGGCATCCCAGACTTCCATGCCGCCGTAGGGGCAGCTGCGCAGGTGCTCGATGGCCTCCCAGGCGCCGACATGGCGCAGCAGGTTTTCCGAGGCGCGGGTCAGTGCCGACACCCGCGGCTCGAAGGGTGCATCGGCGGCTGGCGCCGTCACTGCCGCGCGTTCCAGCAGCGCGATGCGCAGGCCGCTGCCGGCCAGCAGCGTGGCCAGGAGCGAGCCGACCATGCCGGCACCGACAATCACCACGTCAAATTTTTCAGCAGGCAGGCTCACTGGTTCAGCCCCATGGCATAGCGTGCCAGCGCCTGCTTGGCCGCCGGCAGCAGGTCGAAGGTGACCATGCCGACGTTGCGTGCCAGCGCGAGGCCGGGCGTGCGGTTGGAGAAGCCGCGCACGATGGCGTCGGAAAAGGTGATGACGTTGTGCTGGTCGTCGAGTCGCGCCTGCTCGTAGTCGCGCAACAGGGCGAGGTCGCCGGTGTCGCGGCCTTCGCGGTGCGCCGCCAGCACGCGCGCGGTCAGCGCCAGGCAGTCGCGCAGGCAGAGGTTGAAACCCTGGCCGGCGACCGGGTGCAGCGTGTGCGCGGCATTGCCGAGGATGACGGCGCGCGGCAGTGCCTGCGCCTGCGCCACCGTCAGCGCGAGCGGGTAGGCAAAGCGCGGCGCAGTTTTGACGAAGCGGCCTGCGCGACGACCGAAGGCTTGCTGCAGCTGGGCGAGAAAGTCGGCGTCGCTGCACTCGATGAGCGGCTTTTCGCTGCCGGCGGGCAGCGTCCAGACGATGGAGCGGCGGTTGTCCGGCAGCGGCAGGAGCGCAATCGGGCCGTGCTCGGTGAAACGCTCGAAGGCAATGTTGCCGTGCGGCAGCGACGTGGCCACCGTGGTCACCAGCGCCACCTGTTCATACGACGTGGTGTCGGCACCGACGCCCAGCAGTGCACGCGAGGCCGACTGTGCGCCGTCGGCCGCCACCACCAGCGGTGCCGACAGCGTGAAGCGCTCGTCGCCGCGCTGCAGCGTGGCCGTCATCAGCGCAGGCGACGGCGTGAGCGCGGTCAGGCGCACGCCGTCGAGCACCGTCACGTTGGCGCAGGCCTTGAGCGCGCGCAGCAGCACGAGGCCGAGCCAGGCGTTCTCGATCACCTGGCCGAAGCTTTCCACTTTTTCTTCGGTGGCCACCAGGCGCGCCATGCCGAAGCGGCCGCGCTCGGAGACATGGATTTCATGGATGGGCGTGGCGTGCGCCTGCAGCTCGTCCCAGAGCCCGAGTTCCTGGTAGGTGGCGACGGTGCGGCGCGACAGCGCGGTGTTGCGCGCATCGAAGCTCGGGCGATAGGGCAGCGGTTCGCCCGGCGTCAGCGCCGGCAGCGTGATGGCCTCGATCAGCGTGATGCGCAGCGAAGGCTCGCGGGCCAGCAGCAGGGCCAGCGTCACGCCGACCATGCCGCCGCCGATGATGAGGATGTCGCTGTCTTTCATCTGTGCTGCCATTGCGGTCGGGGTGCCGGGGAGTCTGGAGGGAAGTGCGCCTGGGCGCGCTGATGCGGATCAGCCGCCTCAGCGCGCCATCAGCGCCTCGATGTCGGCCACGGTCTTGGGCGCGGCCTGGGTCAGCACCTCATGACCGGTCTTGGTGACGAGCACGTCGTCCTCGATGCGCACGCCGATGCCGCGCCATTTCGCGTCCACCGTCGTGCAGTCGGGCGCGATGTAGAGGCCGGGCTCCACCGTCATCACCATGCCGGGCTCGAGCTCGCGCCACTGGTTGTCGATCTTGTAGTCGCCGACATCGTGCACATCCATGCCCAGCCAGTGGCCGGTGCGGTGCATGAAGAACTGGCGGTAGGACTCTTTGGCAATGCATTCCTCGACGCTGCCCGGGAGCAGGCCGAGGCGGACCAGGCCTTCGGTCAGGATGCGCACCACCTGCTCGTGCGGCGTGTTCCAGTGCGCGCCCGGCTTCACGCTGGCGATGGCGGCCAGCTGCGCCTCCAGCACCAGTTCATAAATGGCTTTCTGTTCCGGCGAGAAGCGGCCGTTCACCGGGAAGGTGCGCGTGATGTCGGAGGCGTAGTGGTCGAGTTCGCCGCCGGCATCAATCAGCACCAGGTCGCCGTCCTGCATGGCCTTGTTGTTTTCCACGTAATGCAGGATGCAGGCGTTGGCGCCGGCGCCGACGATGGAGTTGTAGGCCGGCGCCGGGCAGCCGCCGCGCAGGAACTCGTGCATCAGCTCGGCTTCCAGCTCGTATTCGTAGAGGCCGGGACGTGCTGTCTGCATGGCGCGGATGTGGGCGCGCGAGGAAATGGCGGCGGCCTTGCGCATGACCTTCAGTTCCTCGGCCGACTTGAACAGGCGCAGGTCGTGCAGGAGGTGGTCCAGCATCATGAACTCGCCGGGCGCATGCAGGCCGGCGCGCGCCTTGGCGCGGATGCTGTTGACCCAGCCCATCAGGCGCTGGTCGAACACCGGCTGCGCACCCATGGACACGAACACGCGTTCGCGGCCCTCGATCAGGCCGGGGATGATGTCGTCGAGGTCGGTGATGGGAAAGGCGTCGCTCGCGCCGTAGTCGCGCACCGCGCCTTCGGGGCCGGCGCGGTAGCCGTTCCAGATTTCCATGTCGCGGTCGCGCTCGCGGCAGAACAGCACGAACTCGCCCTGCGGCCGGCCGGGAATCAGGCAGATCACCGCCTCGGGCTCGGGAAAGCCGGAGAGGTAATAGAAGTCGCTGTCCTGGCGGTAGCGGTACTCGGTGTCGCGGTTGCGGCGGTAGTGCGGCGCGGCGGGCAGGATGGCGATGGAGTCCGGCCCCATCATGTTCATCAGCGCCTGACGGCGGCGGGCAAATTCGGCAGCGGGCAACAGGGACATGAAGGGGCGGTCTCGGGGTCAGTGCAGGGTCGGCGTGCCGATTTCCGCGTGGTTCTCGTGCTGGTGCTGTTCTTCGGGCGGCGCCATTTCCTCGAACAGGTGGATGGCGGCCATGCGCACGAACTCGTAGAGCTCGGCATAGGCGTGCTCGTCGCTTTCGTCGTTGTCCTGGGCGCTGGCGTCGACATTGGCCACGTGCACGATGTCCTGCAGCGTCTCGCGCACGGTTTCGGCATGCACGCGGGTGTCGTTCGGGCGCACCGCGGTGCCGAAGCCGACGAGGAAGCCCTGGCACCAGTCGGAGAGCGCGGTCACGCGCTGGGCGAGGTCGTCGTCATCGTCCGGGATCAGCGGGCTGAAGGTCAGCTCGCTGGCGCCCAGGTCTTCCAGGGTTTTCAGCTGCAGCTGCCAGAGCGAGGCGGTGAGGTCGTCGCCAAAGGCCTGGTCGGCCTCGGTGTGGCTTTCCAGCACCTTCTGCAGCATGCTGCGGTTGAGGCGGGCGCCACCGGACAGCAGGCCGGTCAGCACGCCGTGCAGTTCCGGGGCCGAACAGTCGGTATTGAGCCGGGCCAGGGCGGCGGCGAGCTCTTCCAGATGGGGGGCAGTGGCGGCGGGATGCACGGCGGACCTCGATTGACCCTTGTTCGACGGAAAAACTATAGTACCCCCCGACGCCCTTTGACGCGACCGCCATGACCGATTCCGACATCAAGACCCTGAGCGCCCGCATCGACAAGCTCGTTGCGCTGGCCGACCAGCTCAAGGCCGAGAACGATCGGCTGCGCCGGCAGGAAGGCTCGCTGCTCGCCGAGCGCGACGAACTCCAGCGCAAGAACGAGCTGGCCAAGGCGCGCGTCGAGGCCATCATCCTGCGCCTCAAGGCCCTCGAAGCGCAGGAATGACCGCCGTCTCCGTGCCCATGAACCCCAGCCTCCAGGTCGCCGCCCGCCCATGAGCACCGAAACCAGCACGCTCGAAGTCTTCATCCTCGACAAGTCCTACCGCATCAACTGCCCCGAGAACGAGCAGGAAAGCCTGCGCTCGTCGGCCCAGTACCTGGACCGCAAGATGCGCGAGATCCGCGGCTCCGGGAAGGTGATCGGGCTGGAGCGCATTGCGGTCATCACCGCGCTCAACATCACCCACGAGCTGCTCAGCATTTCGCAGCGCATGGACAGCGAATCCGATTCCAAGGCCGAGCTGGGCCGCCTCATCAGCAAGATTGAACGCACGCTGGATGAATACCAGAGCAGCGACGTCTGATATCTGCTACAGGCCCGCTACACAGCTCGTAACGTCCTTTCATCTTTTTGCTGCTTACAGACACGGGCGTCTTGGTATACTGACGCCGTGTTCCCTGAAGTGTTGGCCAGCCGGTCCAGTCCCCTGAGCCGATATCAACACCCCGGGATGTTCGCGTAACGGTTGTGCGCATGTCCGCCCGACGGAAAGCCTGATACCGTGACCGGGCCTCCCCCTTGAACCATTGGGTTCAAGGGTTACGACTGGCAGCGGCACTTCGGAGAACACACTCTCTTTTTCTATGCCCGCCTCTTCCGTTTC
>DAIRDY010000058.1:0-4174 GCA_036795935.1 Moraxellaceae bacterium
GACGGGCCGCCGAATGCGGCCGCCTATGGCGAGTATGTGGGCTGGTCCGGTGACGGAGATTCCAACCACCATGTCGACATCCAGCTCTATGAATAAGGTTCGCGGCGTGGCCATGGTGGAGCTCGCCATCGTGCTGCCCATCCTGCTGGTGCTGTTTCTCGGCATTACCGAGCTGGGGCGCGCCTTGCTGTTCCAGCACCGGCTGACGCATGCCGCCGAGGCGGGTGCGCGCTATGCCGCGCGGGCCTTCGGCGCCGTGCAGAGTGACTGTGGCACGACGGCCGCCTGGGTGACGGCGGCCGCCAATGCACGCCAGCTGGCCGCCTTCGGACAGTTGAGCGGCACTGATCCCGTAGTGCCAGGGCTCGATACCGACAATGTCGAGGTGGAGGTCGTGGCGCGTGATGTCACCGATGTCGGCACGGTCTGCATTGTTGCGGTCACCATCACCGTGCAATACCAGGGCATTTTTGGCAGTGACCTGATTCCGCTGCTGGACTTGCCGCAGCCCCTGCTCTCCGCACGCAGCGAGGAACGTTATGTCGGCGAGTGAGCGGAAAAACCAGCGCGGTGCCGCCATGGTCGAAATGGCCTTGACCCTGGTCATTTTCCTCATGCTGGTCTTCGGCATCATCGAGTTTGCGCTGGCCTACCTGAGCTGGCATCGCACGGCGGAAGCCGTGCGCGAGGGTGCGCGCCACGCCATCGTGTCGACGCCGGTCACCAGTCTGGCCGGGCTGAGCTGTCCCGGTGGCGCGGCCATCACCACGACCTGTACGGCGGCGAGCTGTCCGGGCTTGTTTGCGGTGATGCGGCGGGTCGATCCCCTGCTCGGCAACGGCCCCGAGCAAGTCGCCGTTACCTATGCCTGCTCCGGTGCCGGCAGTCCCGACCGGCCGGTGGAGCTGGTGATTCCGGAGGTGACGGTGAGCGTGACCGGCCTGCGCTATACCTTTGTGGTGCCCGGCATCATCGGGCTGGGTTCCAACATCGAATTGCCGGCAGTGACGGTGACGCGCACCGGCGAAGACCTTTACAGCCCGCCCGGCGAATAGGGCGCTGCTCCGCGTGGGCGGGGCGCAAGCAACGGGCCCGCCCTGCGGTGCGGCCAGATCAGCCGGTTGCCTGCAACCGGAAAGTGTCGGGGGCGACAGTCGACCGACGTGAAGAAAACGCCACTGGCGACAAGGACCGATCATGCAGACCACTCTGAAAATCCTCGCCCTGCTGCGCTACCGTGAAACGGCCGCGGACGTCACCGCTTGCCTGTCCACTGCCAAGGGCATGGAACTCAAGGTGACACCGCAATCCGGTGCACTGAAGTTGCCGGAGGCGGACGAGCTGCCTGACGTGCTGCTGTACGAGGTGACCGAGCCTGATGCCGCCGAGCTGGCGCAACTGGAACGCTTCATTACCCAGCACCATGGCCGGCTGACCGTGCTCGCGATTGGTGGCGGGAACAATCCCGAACTGCTGCGCCGGCTGATGCGCGCCGGCGTGCGCGACGTGCTGCCGAGCCCGGTCGAGCGCCAGGAGTTGCTGACCACCTGCACCCAGCTGCTCTCCGACCTGCGCGCGCAAAAATCCGGCGAGAATGCCCCGGTCCATGCCGTGTGCACCTTCATGAATGCCAAGGGGGGCTGTGGCGCAACCACGCTCGCGGTGAACGTGGCGGCCATCCTCGCCCATGACCAGAAGATCAATGTCTGCCTGATGGATTTCGACATTGGCTTCGGTGCCTGCGCCCACATCCTCGACATGAAGCCGGCCAGCTTCATCACCGATGCGCTGCAGCAGAGCGATCGTCTGGACGAGGTGTTCCTGAAGGCGCTGATGACCACGCACTCCTCGGGCGTGCATGTGCTGGCCTCGCCGGCCAACCTGGCGCTGGCGGCGCGTGCGCCGACGCCGGAGGCCATCCGCAAGCTGCTGGCGGTGGCCGTCGAGAGCTATGACGTAGTGATTGTCGACCTGCCGCGCAGCACTGAGCCTTGGGTGCTTGAGGTGCTGCGGGTCTCCACCCGCAGCTTCTTCGTCATGCAGAACACGCTGTCCATCATTCGCGACATGCGCCTGTTGCTCGATTACATGCCGCATGCCGGTGTCGATGCGGCGAAGGTGGAAGTGGTCAACAACCGGGCCATGGCCAAGTCGCAAAGCGTGTCCATCGAGCAGCTCAAGGAAACGCTGGGACGCGAGCGCATCCATCGCGTGCGCAACGACTACACCAATGCGCTGGCGGCGGCCGACCAGGGCATTCCCGTCTACAAGGTGGCCGCCAATTCCGAACTGACGCAGGACCTGCGCCACCTGGCCACGTCCATCTGGCAGACGCACGAGCCGGCGGCCACGGCGCGCGCGGGCTTCCTCTCGCGCCTGTTCGGCAACCACAAGAACCAGATGTCGCCGACCTGATTCCGGGAGAGTCAACATGCCCCAGTCCGCTGCCACGCCCATCGACCTGCAGGCCCTCAAGGGGCGCATCCACCGCCAGGTGATGGAGCAGATGAACCTGCGCATCCTCGACCAGCTGCCGGCTGAACAGGTGCGCAACCAGATCGGCACCATCGTCCGCGACATGCTGTCCCACGAGGACACGCCGCTGAACCAGCACGAACGTGACCAGGTGACGCAGGAGGTACAGGACGAAATCCTGGGCTACGGGCCCATCGAGCCGCTGCTGCGCGACAGCACGGTCTCCGACATCCTGGTCAACACCAGCAAGCGCGTGTATGTCGAGCGCAAGGGCAAGCTCGAGCGCACGCCGGTGGTGTTCCAGAGCAACGACCACCTGCTGCGCATCATCGAGAAGATCGCCACCTCGGTCGGGCGTCGTGTCGACGAATCCTCGCCGATGGTGGATGCCCGCCTGCCCGACGGTTCGCGCGTGAATGCCATCATTCCGCCGCTGGCCATCGACGGTCCCATCCTGTCCATCCGCAAGTTCAGTGTCGATCCGCTGACCATGCACGACCTGCTGTCCTTCAAGTCACTGACACCGCCGATGGCGGAGTTCATTGCCTCTGCCGTGCGCGCCCGCGTCAACATCCTGATTTCCGGCGGTACCGGCTCAGGCAAGACCACGCTGCTCAATGTCGCCTCCGGTTACATTCCCGAGAACGAACGCATCATCACCATCGAAGACAGCGCCGAGCTGCAGTTGCAGCAGCCGCATGTGGTGCGCCTGGAAACCCGTCCGCCCAACATCGAGGGCAAGGGCGAGGTGAAGCAGCGCGACCTGGTGCGCAATGCGCTGCGCATGCGGCCCGACCGCATCGTCGTCGGCGAAGTGCGTGGCGCCGAGGCACTGGACATGTTGCAGGCCATGAACACCGGCCACGACGGCTCGCTGACCACCATCCATGCCAACAGTGCCCGCGATGCCCTGACCAGACTCGAGCACATGGTCGGCATGAGCGGCCTGCCGCTGCCGACGCCCGTCATCCGCCAGCAGGTGGCGGCGGCCATCCACCTGCTGATCCAGTCCGAGCGCATGTCCGACGGCCGGCGCGTGATCTCCAGCATCCAGGAAATCACCGGCATGGAGGAAACCGTGGTCAACATGCAGGAAATCTTCGGCTTTGTGCGCAAGGGCGTCGACGAGCGTGGCAAGGTGGTCGGCCAGTTCCGTGCCTCCGGCATCCGCCCGCGCATGCTGAAACGCTTCCATGAGCGCGGCATCATTCTGGATGACGGCGTGTTTGATCCCGAGCGCATCTACGAATGAGGGCCGGCGGATGAATACCTGGACGATCTACCTCATTTCCTTTGTCGCCTTCGTCACCGCGCTGGCGCTGGTACAGGGCCTTTACATGCTCTGGCAGAGCCTGAATGTGGAGCGTGCGGTGCGTGTCAACCGCCGCCTGCGCAACCTGTCGGCGGCCGGGGTCACGCGCGAGCAGGCGCTCAGCCTGTTGCAGCAGCGCGCGCTCAGCGACGTGCCGGCCGTCAATCGCATCCTGCTGCGCATTCCGCGCGCGCATGTCGTCGACCGCATGCTCGAGCAGTCGGGCATCGACATCACGGTGTCGCGCTACCTGCTGATACAGACCATGCTCAGCCTGGTGTTCTTCCTGCTGCTTTATCTGCTGACCGCGGGCAGCCTGTTCGTGGTGATTCCGATTGCGCTGCTGGCAGGCTTTTTCCTGCCCTACAGCTATGTCATGCGCCATCG
>DAIRDY010000058.1:4274-11428 GCA_036795935.1 Moraxellaceae bacterium
GGCAATCTTGCCGAAGTGCTGAACCGCATTTCGGCTGTCATGCGCTCGCGCGAGTCGACACGGCGCGAGGTGCGCATCCTTGCCGCGGAAATGAAGTACTCGGCGAATGTGCTGGTGGCCTTGCCCTTCATCGTGGCCGGCGCCCTGGCGCTGCTCAATCCGGGCTATCTGGCCACGCTCTTCGAGAGCGAACTGGGGCTCAGCATCATCGGCCTGCAGCTGTTGCTGATGGCCATCGGCTATGCCGTAGTCCAGAAAATGGTTGACGTGCGCGTCTGAGGACGCGGACGAAGGAGTGCGACATGACAGGCAATATCGGGCTCATCCTGCTGCTGGTATTCGTGACCACGGTGGCGGTGGTGGCGGCCGCGGCGCACTGGCTGTTCGGCGTCTATTCGCCTGCGCAGCGGCGCCTGCGCGAGATCGCAAAGCCGCAGCAGAAGGTGCTGGCCTCGGGGCGTGAAGGCGCCTTCAATGTACGCTGGGTGGAGCCGGTGGCCAGGGTCATGCTGCCGAGCGAAGACTGGCGCAAATCGAAGCTGAAGCGGCGCCTGGTCCAGGCCGGCTTCCGCCATCCGCAGGCCATGGCCATCTTCCTCGCCATCAAGCTGGTGGCCACCTTTGTGCTGCCGATGCTGGTGATACTGCCCATGCTGGTGCTCGGCCTGTTCGGCGACAAGCCGGCGGTGGGCGTGCTGCTGCTCAGCGTGACCGGCCTGATCGGCTTCTTCGGGCCGGACATCTTCCTGCACCACCGTAGCGAGCAGCGCCAGATCATCATCGGCGAGTCCTTCCCGGATGCCCTCGACATGCTGGTGGTCTGTGTCGAAGCCGGGCTCGGTCTGGATGCCGCCATCAACCGTGTCAGCGGCGAGCTGGTCCATGCCCATCCGATGATGGCCGACGAACTCAAACTGGTGACGCTGGAGCTGCGCGCCGGCAAGGCGCGTGACGAAGCCCTGCGCGGGCTGTCGGAGCGCACCGCGCTCGACGACATCAAGGCGCTGACCAGCATCCTGATCCAGTCCGAACAGTTCGGCACCAGCATTGCCGCCTCGCTGCGCGAGCATGCCGACGACATGCGCCTGGTGCGCATCCAGCGCGCGCGCGAGAAAGCCGCCAAGCTGCCGGTGAAGCTGATCTTCCCGATCATGGTCTTCATTTTCCCGGCGCTGTTCCTGGTCATCCTGGGGCCGGCCTTCATCCGCATTTTCAAGGGACTGCTGACGGGAGACGCCGGATGAAGCGGTTGTGCACGATTGTCGTGGCGGGCTGCCTGCTCGCGGCCTGCAGCCACCGTCCGCCGGCGGATGCCGGCAAGCCGGCTCCGCCCTCGCCGGCGCAAGTGCGTGCCGAGGCCGAACAGGCCTGGCAGTTTGGCGACCATGCCAGTGCGCTGGCGCGCTGGCAGCGTCTGCTGGAGCTGGCGCCTGATGACGTGGCTGCATGGCACGGCATTGGCGAGGCCTATCTCGCGCTTGGCGAGGCGTCAGCTGCGCTGGCGGCCTTTGATGCCGTACTGGCGAGACAGCCGGCCGATGCGGCCGCGCAGGAAGGACAGGCGCTGGCCCTGCTGGGGCTGGATCGTCATGCCGAGGCCAGGGCGGCACTGGCGGCACTGGCGACCGGCGGCGAAGCCTGGCGCGTGCAGAATGCGCTCGGCCTGCTGGCGGACCTCGACGGGCGCTACGATGCCGCACAGCTGCACTACCGGCAGGCGCTGACACTGCAGCCCGAGAATGCCGTGGTGCGCAACAACCTGGGGTATTCCTGCCTGATGGCGCGTGACTATGTGCAGGCCGAGCGGCATTTCCGTGACGGCCTTGCGCAGGCGCCGGGTTCGGCCCGCCTGCATGCGAACCTGGTGCTGGCACTGGCCTGGCAAGGAGAATACGCGCGGGCGCTGACCGTGGCGCTGGAGCAGCAACCGCGCGAAATTGCACTCAACAACATTGGCTACGTGGCGTTGTTGCGTCGTGACTACGACGCTGCCATCAGACACTTCGAGGCCGCGCTGGAAGCCAGCCCGCGCTGGTATGTGCGCGCCGCTGCCAATCTCGAGCGCGCGCGGCAGGAGCGTGACGCGGCCCGTCGCAGTGAAACCGCCGACGGCGCCAGCCTCGGCAGCCGTGGCCTCAGCCCCGGCTGAGGCGCCAGACCACCGCCCCGCCGGCCAGCACGCCGCCGGCGGTGGCCATCCCCCCCGACATCCCGAACAGCAGGGCCAGACCGCCCCCAGCCGCCACCAGCGCGACGAGATCGCGCCGGCGTGCCGTGCGCAGTTCATGGCGCAGCGTGGCGAATTCGCGCAGCTGGCGTTCCTGCCACTGCCCGCTCTGGCGCATCTGCGTCAGCGCATCCAGCAAGAGGTCGGGCAGGTCCGGGAAACCGGTGATCAGCGCCGGCGCCTGTTCGCCGAGGCGCTTCACCAGCGCCGCCGGGCCGATCTGCTCGTTCAGCCACTGCGTCAGCAGCGGCTTGCCCAGCGTCCAGATGTCGAGTGCCGGGTAAAGGCCGCGGCCCAGGCCCTCCACATGCACCAGCGTCTTGATCAGCAGCACCAGCTGCACCGGGATTTCCAGGTGGTGCGCGCGCGCCATGTCGAGCAGTGCCAGCAGCGTCGGGCCGAACTGGATCTGGTCGATGGGTTTTTCCAGCAGCGGCGAGACGATGCGCGTCACCTCGGCGGTCAGCGCGTTCAGGTTGGCGCCGGGGGGCAGCCAGCCGGCGCGGTGCGCGACGCGGATGATCTCGGCGTAGTCGCGCTGTATCAGCGCCAGCGCGAGCCGCGCCACGGTGAGCTGGTCCTCGCGCGAGAGGTGGCCGACGATGGCGATGTCGAGCGCGATATAGCGCGCCGGCAGGCCGCCGTCGCCGACCGGCTTGCCGTCCGGGCGCACGAGTTCCACGAAGACATTGCCGGGGTGCATGTCGGCGTGGAAGAAGTTGTGGCGCAGCAGCTGCGTGAAAAAGATGGTGAAGCCGGTTTCGGCGAGTTGCTGGCGGCTGATGCCCTGGCGGGCGAAGGCCGCGTGGTCGTCCACCGGCACGCCATGGATGCGCTCGGCCACCATCACTGACGGCGTACACCAGGCATCGTGGATTTCCGGTACATACAACAGCGGCGAGCCTGCGAAGTTCTGGCGCATCTGCTTTGTGTTTGCCGCTTCGCGCTTAAGGTCGGTTTCGTCGAGCAGCGTCTGCTCGTAGTCGCGGGCGATGCGGTGCGGATGGAACTGGGCGAGTGCCGGGAACTGCCGCTCCAGCCAGGCGGTGAAGTCGCGCACCAGCGCCATGTCGCGACGGATCTGTGCCGCCACGCCAGGGCGCAGGATTTTCACCACCACCTCGCGGCCGTCGGGCAGCGCGGCGGTATGCACCTGGGCAATCGAGGCGGCGGCCAGCGGCGTCTCGTCGAAGCGGGCGAATTTCTCCGACAGTGGCGCGCCGAGCTCGGTCTCGACAATGCTGATGGCTTCGCGGGACGGGAACGGCGGCACCTGGTCCTGCAGTTTCTCCAGCTCGTCGAGCACGACGGCGGGCAGCAGGTCGCGGCGCGTGGACAGGAGCTGGCCGAGCTTGATGAACAGCGGGCCCAGCTCCTCGAAGGCTTCACGCAGGCGGGCCGGATGCCGGGCACGGGCGCCGGCCAGCCACCAGGCCGGGTGCAGGCGCAGCAGCAGGACCAGCACATGGCCGCGCAGGCCGGGCGGAGGCGGAAGCAGGGTGTCGAGGCGGTAACGGGCGATGACGGTCCAGATGGCCAGCAGGCGGGGCAGGTGGGCGAGCATCAGGCGGTTCCGTCCTCTTCCAGTTTGGCCACGCGCTTCTTCATGCGCGCGAGGCGTGCTTCCACGCGCTCGATGTCGGCGCGCAAGTCCTGGTTGTCGTTCAGGTACTCGTCGACTTCCCAGCGCACCGGCACCAGTTCCTTTTCTTCGCGCAGGTATTCGCCGGTGTTGCGCAGGAAAACGCGCGCCGTGCGTTCGGCAAAGCCGAACAAGCCGCGCAGGCCGCGCGACACCGGGTAGGAAAGATTGTCGCCGAGCAGGCGGGCGAGGCCGGTTTCCCAGTCGATGTCGAGATCGCGGGCAATGGCGTGCAGCTCCTGCACCAGCACCACGTCGCCGGCCACCTGCACCGGCCCGCCGATGAAATGGGCCTCGTCGGAGAGCGCCATTTTCAGCAACTCGAACGACGGCGCCTCGATGGTGGCATGCGGGTGGCGGTCGCCTTCGGTGCGCAGGTAGACACCATCGCTTTCCAGCCACACGAACAGGCCGAGCGCCGGCGTGCGCGTTTCCACGTAAAGGCGCTTGCCGGCAAAGGCGGCGAGCCGCACCTGCGTCGCCGGGTCCAGCGCCAGCGCCTGGCGCAGCGCGCTCTCCAGCGCCTTCAGCGCCAGCACCTGCGGCAGCGAGGCGGTCACAGCTTGAAGCCCCGGTGCAGGGCGACGATGCCGCCGGTGAGGTTGTGGTAGTCGGTGCGCTCGAAGCCGGCGGCATCCATCATGCCGCGCAGCGTGTCCTGGTCCGGGTGCATGCGGATGGATTCGGCGAGGTAGCGGTAGCTGTCGGCGTCCTGCGTCACCAGCTGGCCGAGCGCCGGCAGCACGCTGAAGGAGTAGGCGTCATAGGCCTTGGACAGCGGCTCGATCACCGGCTTGGAAAACTCCAGCACCAAGAGGCGGCCACCCGGCTTCAGCACGCGGTACATCGAGCGCAAGGCCTTGTCCTTGTCGGTGACGTTGCGCAGGCCGAAGGAAATCGTGAGCAGGTCGAAGCTGTTGTCGGCAAACGGCAGGCATTCGGCATTGGCCTGCACGAATTCCAGGTTCTGCATCAGGCCGTCGTCGAGCAGGCGGTCGCGGCCGACGCCAAGCATGGAGGCATTGATGTCAGAGAGGATGACGCGGCCGGTCGGGCCCACGCGCTTGCTGAAGGCCTTGGCCAGGTCGCCGGTGCCACCGGCAATGTCCAGCACCTGCTGCCCCGGGCGCACGCCGGCCATCTCGATGGCATAGCGCTTCCACAGCCGGTGCACGCCCAGCGACATCAGGTCGTTCATCAGGTCGTAGCGGGCCGCCACCGAGTGGAAGACCTCGGCCACCTTGCGCGCCTTCTGCTCGACCGGCACGGTCTGGTAGCCGAAATGGGTGGTGCCGGCCGCATCGGCAGCAGCGGGCGCGGACGGGGGTGTGACGGGGGGGAGCTTGGCGTCGGACATGATGGCGGCACGGACAGCGGGACCGGCATTGTCGGCCCGGCCCGCAGGTCGTGCAAGCGAGCGCGGGCCGTAACGTCGCCCGCCTTGCGCCGGATCAGATGCCGGCGTAGGGGTCGGGCTTGCCGTCGAAGATGGCGTCGACGATGGCGCGTTCCTTGCCGATGAAGGTGTTCAGGAAGTCCTGGGCCGAACCCATCGGCCGCATCACCTCAAAGCCGCGGCCGAGGAAGCCGTAGAGGCCGCCGAGGCCGGCCATCTGCGCCGGCCGGTGGGCGATCTTGAAGGTGGCGTAGATCACCCGCGAGCGCACGTATTTGTCGAGGCCGCCGCCCAGTTCGGCCAGCAGGTCGAGCTGGCGATAGCGGTCCTCGCGGTTGTTGCAGGCGCGGTAGGCCTCGATGGTGGCGGCTTCGGTGATTTCGGTGACGCCCATGGTCTCGAACAGCATGGTGGCCATGGCTTCATCGAGTTCGCCGGTGATCGCGTTCAGTTCCAGCGCCACCGCCGAGGTGCGCATCACCGAGTCCGGCAGCAGGCGGGTGGCAATCGGCAGCGCGCGCTCGACTTCGCGTGCGAGCTCGTTGAGGTCAAGCCCGCCATAGATTTCGCTCAGGAAGAACTGGGTGATGGCCTTGTAGCGGTCATCGACCAGAAAGGCGGCATGGGTGCGCTTCAGGCGCTCGGCCTGCCATTTCTGCACGGCCACGAATTTTTCGCGGAAGGCCTCGTCGCCGTGGCTGCGCCAGGCGCGGTAGCGGCCGAGTTCGTAGCGCATCTGGTCGGCGAGGGTGCGGATGTCCTCGCGGCGCAGCGGCTGGCCTTCCGGGGTGTAGACGAGATCAGGGGTGCGGGTGGCGTTGCTGACAGCGTTCAAGAGGCGTCTCCGCGTCAGGTGGATGGGGTCGCAAGTCAATGATTGCAAAGGACTATTACTGGCGTGCGACAGGGCCGGGCGGCGGATTGTACAGCGCCCGGCGCGGGCTGGGCAGGGCGGCGGCGTCAGCAATTGTGTCCGGCCGGCGCGAGTTTCCGGGCCCGGGCTCAGGGCTGATGCTGCTTTACGGCCCCTGCTGCCGCGCCGGCTGCGGCGACAGCCTCCCGATAGGCGGCCACCAATGCGGCCTGGTTGGCGCCCAGGTGGCGCAGCCAGTCCCAGCTGTAGAGGCCGCTGGCGTGGCCATCGGAAAACACGAGGCGCACGGCATAGTGGCCGACCGGCTCGATGCCGGTGATGGCCACGTCCTGCTTGCCCCGCGGCAACTGGCCACCGACGCCGCCATGACCCTGTACCTCGGCCGAGGGCGAATGCACGCGCAGGAACTCGGCGCCGAGGAGGTAGTCGGCGTCGGCAAAGCGCACCCTCAGCTCGCGGCGCTCGCGGTGGTAGCGCAGTTCCAGCGGGGCATTGTCCATGGCGGTTCTCGGGAGGCGTGCTGAACGGTATGTGCCAGCACGCGGTCCGGCTCAGAGGATGTAGCGGCTCAGGTCTTCGTCGCGCGCCAGGCTGCCCAGGTGGCGGTCGACATCGGCTGCGGTGATGGCCAGCGGTTTTTCCGGATGCTCGGCGGCGAGGTCGGCGGCGTTGAAGGAAATGTCCTCCAGCAGCTTTTCCAGCACGGTGTGCAGGCGGCGTGCGCCGATGTTCTCGGTGCGCTCGTTTACCTGCCAGGCAATCTCGGCCAGCCGCGTGATGCAGTCCGGCGTGAACTCCACCTTGAGGCCTTCGGCGGCGAGCAGCGCCTGGTATTGCTGCGTCAGCGAGAAATGCGGTTCGGTGAGGATGCGCTCGAAATCTGACGGCGACAGTGCTTCGAGTTCGACGCGGATCGGCAGGCGGCCCTGCAGTTCGGGTATCAGGTCCGAGGGCCGGGCCAGGTGGAAGGCGCCGGAGGCGATGAACAGGATGTGGTCGGTTTTCACCATGCCGT
>DAIRDY010000059.1:0-11370 GCA_036795935.1 Moraxellaceae bacterium
GAACAGGCGGCCGCAGCCGGCGCTGAACAGGGTGTCGCCACAGAAAAGCAGCTCTGCCGCCGGCAGGTGGTAGGCGACATGTCCCAGGGTATGGCCGGGTACGGCCAGTACACGGGCCTCGCCGAAGGGGCCAAGGTCGAGCCGTTCGTCGTCGCACACAAGATGGTCGATGCCGGCAATGCCCTCGTCGGGGCCGAATACGCGGACTGCGTGGCGCTGCCGCAGCGCGGCAAGCCCGCCGGTATGGTCGGGGTGATGGTGCGTGACCAGGATGAGCGCAAGGCGCAGGCCGCTGGCGGCAAGCCAGGCCTCGACCACCGCCGCATCACCCGGGTCGACCACCAGTGCCTGTCCGTCGCTGGCCAGCGTCCACAGGTAATTGTCGGTAAAGGCGGGCAGCGGATGCAGGTCCATGGATGACAGCTCGGGAGGGTGGGCCAATAATGGAAGCACTTCTGCCGGAACATGACCATGGACCTGCCGCGCCTGTTCAAGCCTGAACCCCGTGCCGACCTGCAGCCCGACTTCCGGCGCTGGTTCGACAGCGATCTCGGGCGCCACCTGCTGGCGCGGGAGGAGGCCCTGCTCGGGCACATCCTGCCCGACCTGTTCGGCTATCACGCCCTGCAGATCGGCCAGGTGGTGGGCGCGAACCTGCTGGCCAGCTCGCGCATCCGTCACCGCTGTGTGGTGGATGTGGGCTGTCCGCGGGTGGAGGGGTTGTCGCCACTGCGTGCGCAGCCTGAGCAGCTGCCGTTTGCCAACGCCAGTCTGGACCTGGTGTTCATCCATCATGGCCTCGATGGCGCCGCCAGCCCGCATGCGCTGCTGCGCGAGGCTTCGCGGGTGCTGATTCCCGAAGGCCATCTGCTGATTCTCGGCTTCAATCCCTGGAGCCTGTGGGGGCTGTGGCGGCTGTTCCGCCTGCCCTGGGCTGATCTGCCGTGGCTGCGCCGGCCACTCGGCCCCCAGCGTCTGGCCGACTGGCTGACGCTGCTCGATTTCGAGGTGGTGGGGCTGGAAAGTGCCTGTTTCGTCCCGCCCCTGACCCATGCCACCATACGCCGCCGTTTTGGCTGGCTGGAGGCGCTGGGGCGCCGCTGGTGGAGCCAGCGCGGTGCCTCTTATGCCCTGCTTGCCCGCAAGCGGGTTTCCTGTGTCACCCCGATCGAGCCCCGGCGGCGCCAGCGCTTCACCGCGCCGGCCCCGGTGCTGGTGACGGAAGCGCGGCTGCGCCGCGTCCTGCCGGATAAAGAATGAACGCTGTTTCCGAAACCCTTGTCGAAATCTTCAGTGACGGCGCCTGCCGAGGTAATCCCGGCCCCGGCGGCTGGGGCGCGCTGCTGCGCGCCGGCGGCCACGAAAGGCGCCTGTGCGGCGCCGAGCCCGACACCACCAACAACCGCATGGAGCTGATGGGCGCGATTGCCGCGCTGCAGGCGCTGAAGCGCCCGTGCAAGGTGGTGCTCTGGACCGACTCCGAATACGTGAAGAAAGGCATGACCGAGTGGCTGGCGGGCTGGAAGCAGCGCGGCTGGAAAACGGCCGCGCGCACACCGGTCAAGAATGCCGATCTCTGGCAGTTGCTGGAGCGCGAAGCGGGGCGCCACGAGGTGGACTGGCGCTGGATCAAGGGGCATGCCGGGCATGAGGGCAACGAGATTGCCGACCAACTGGCCAACGAGGCCATCGACCGCCTGCAGGGCCGCGTGCGCGCACCGGGAGAAAGGGCATGAGGCAGGTTGTTCTCGACACGGAAACCACCGGCATCGACCCGGCCCAGGGGCACCGGCTGATTGAAATCGGCTGCCTGGAAATGGTGAACCGGCGCCTCACCGGGCGCAGCTTCCACTACTACTTGAATCCCGAGCGAGAGGTGGAGGCCGAGGCGATCCGCGTGCACGGCCTCGACAATGCCTTCCTCGCGGACAAGCCACTGTTCGCCAGCATCGTCGACGAGTTCCTGGCCTTTGTGAAAGGCGCCGAGCTCATCATCCACAATGCGCCCTTCGACATCGGGTTTCTCGATAGCGAGCTGAAAAGGCTGAATCGCGGCCTTGGCAGCATGGCCGACTACTGCACGGTGCTGGACACGCTGGTGATGGCGCGCAGCCGCCATCCCGGACAGAAGAACAATCTCGATGCGCTGGTCCGCCGCTACGAGATCGTGCAGCGCGACCGCGCCTACCACGGTGCACTGCTTGACTCGGAAATCCTTGCTGACGTCTATCTGGCAATGACCGGTGGCCAGGTCGGGCTGGCCCTGGGCGGTGGTGACGGTGGCGATGAAAGCCGTGCCGAGGCCGAGGTGGTCCGCCGCCTGGCAGCGGGGCGGCGTCCCTTGCCGGTAATCGTGGCCGATGGCGCCGAGCGGGAGCGTCACGAGGCCAAGTTGCAGCAGCTCGACAAGGCAGCGGGAGGTGCCTGCCTGTGGCGGCAGCTTCTGCCAGCGGAAAATGCGTGAAAAGAGAACTAATTCATTGAACTCAAGAGCTTAGGGGCGAAAATTGACCATGCCTCTAAGTCGTGCCAGAGTTCCGGCAGGATTTGACAGGCCACGGCAGGGCAGGGCTCGCAGGCAGGCTGGAATGGTCACCTGAGCGCTGCCATACCCGGGCCTGTTGCGGTTAGCGACCGGCAGCGGCTGCCCTCATGCCGCTTACAAAAAAACATGCGCAGGAAGCCTCATTGTGCTGATTCCCAATCTTTCCTCCCTGAATCTGGTCAAGACCGAGGTCGATGCCACGCTGGCGCAGGTAGAGGCCCAGGTCGGTGCCTTTGTCGAGGAGCGCGACAATCCGGCACCGCTGGCGTCCTGTGTGGAGGGGCTGGACCAGGTGCATGGCGCACTGCGGCTGATCGAGCTTCCGGGCGCCGTGGAGCTGGCAGCCGGCATGGCGCAGCTGATCCGCCAGGTGCAGGCCAACGGCGCCGAGGCGGCCGATGCCACTTTCGCGGCGCTGGGCCAGGGCCTGATGGTGCTCGGGCGCTATCTGGAATACGTGCAGATCCGGCAGGGGGCGTGGCCCCAACTGCTGGTGCCGGCCATCAACCAGGTGCGTGCCGCACTGGGTCAGGCGCCGCTGCCTGAAGGCTATTTCGTGGCTCTGCCCATGCTGCCGGCCGCGCCGGAAGTCACCCAGCTGGAGCTGGCGCCGGCGCAGCTCAATTCCCTGGTGCGTCGCATCCGCCTGATGTACCAGACCGGGTTGATTGCCGTGCTGCGCGACCAGGCCGAGTTTCCGCATTACCGCATGATGATGCGTGCCTGCGAGCGTGCCCAGCAGGTCTGCGGCAAGCGGCCGCAAGCCCTGCTCTGGTGGGCGGCCAGCGCCATGCTTGAGGCCTTGCAGATGGGGATTGCCGTCAGTCCCGCGCGCAAGGCGCTGCTGGGTCAGGTCGATCGCCAACTCAAGGCGCTCCTGCAGAACGACGGCAACGGCAATCCGGACCGTCGGCTGCTCACCGACTGCCTGCACATCGTCGGCCTTGCTGAAAATGGAGACAAGGTGCGTGCCGTGCGCGAGGCATTCCTGCTCGGCGATTACTGCCTTACCGAAGCTGCCATCACGGTGGAGTACGAGTTGATGTGTGGCCCTGGCGGCTCGGTGATCAAGACCGTGGCCGGCGTGCTGCGTGACGAGCTGGCACAGGTCAAGGACACGCTCGACATCATGTCGCGTGGCGCCAAGAACGATGTGGAAAGCTATCAGGCCATGGCGGACAGCCTGGCGCGCATGGCGCAGACCCTGGTCATGCTCGGCCTGATCGAGGCCAGCCAGTCCATGCGTGCTCAGGCCGACGATGTGCGTGGCTGGACCGGCAGCCCCGACATGGCCGACCTGCATGCGCTGGTTGATGTGCTGATGGATGTCGAGAATGCCGTGGCCGGTCTGGTCAAGCAGGTGACGCCCGGCGCGGAAACGCCGGTGGTCAACACGCGCATTTCCGTGCACCAGCTCGACGAGGCGCGCGCGCTGCTGGTGGCCGAGTCGCGCTCCGGTCTGTCGCTCGCCAAGCGTGCCGTCAGCTCCTATCTGGACGCCAACCGCGACCTCATGCACCTGACAAACGTGCCGGCAACCCTGCAGAGCGTGGCGGGCGGGCTGTCGTTCCTGATGATCGAACGCGGGGCGGCGGTGTTGCGTTCCTGTGCAGCGTACATTGATGCACGCATGCTCAATACTGAGCAGCAGCCGACCATGGCCGACATGGAAACCCTGGCTGACGCCATCTCCAGCGTCGACTATTTCCTCGAAAGCCTTGAGGCCAACAAGCCCATCGGCGAGAGCATTCTGGAAATCGCCGAGGACAGTGTGGCCGAGCTTGGATTCCCGGTGACGGCGCCGCAACCGGCGGTTGCCTGATCCCCGTTCATTTGCTGTGCACCCGGAAGGAGGCTGCATGCATTTTGTTCCTTCCGTAAGCCTGCCGGCGGATGCCCGCGGCGATGCGCTCTGGCTGGTCTTCCAGGGGCATCGCGTGTTGCTCGCCGATGCGCCAGCAGCCCATCCCTTTCCCGAGTTGCGTGACGCCAGCTGGCTGGGGCTGCCCGAGCTGGCACGTCATTGCCTGGGCAGTGTCGACGGTCGGGCAGTGCATGCCGTGGCGGTGGCGGATGAAGTCCTCCCACCTGAAGGCTACCGCTTTGAAGACCTGCGTCGCCTGCTGGGCCAGGTCGATGACGCGTGGTTTGGATTGGCCGGGCGTGCCGTCCAGATTCTGGAGTGGGACCGCAATCACCGTCACTGCGGGCGCTGCGGCACGGCAACCGTGTCCGATCCGCGCGGTGAGCGCAGCAAGCTCTGTCCGGCCTGCGGCTTCACCCAGTATCCGCGCATCAATCCCTGCGTCATTGGTGTTGTCACCCGCGGTGAAGAGTTGCTGCTGGCGCGTGCCCACCGCTTCAATCGCCCCATGTTCAGTGCGCTGGCCGGCTTTATCGAGGCCGGCGAGTCTGCCGAGGAAACCCTCGTGCGTGAAGTGCGCGAAGAGGTCGGTGTCGAGGTTCGCAACCTGCATTATTTCGGCAGCCAGTCGTGGCCGTTTCCCGGCAACCTGATGCTTGGCTTCCATGCCGAGTACGCCAGTGGCGAGATCGTGCTCCAGGATGACGAAATTGCCGAGGCGCGCTTTTTCCATTTCAGCGAGCTGCCACCGATTCCGCCGGCCGGCAGCATCGCCCATGCCCTGATCCAGGATTTCGTGGCACGTTGCCGTGCCCGGCCTTAAGCCCTTCGGAGTTCCCCGTGCTAGACCTTCTGCTGCAATACGGCCTGTTCCTCGCCAAGACGTTGACGGTGGTGGTGGCCGTGCTCATTGTAATTGTTGCTGTTTCCAATATCGGCAATCGTCGCCGGCATCCTGATGAAGGCCATGTCGACGTACTTCGCCTGAACGACCGCCTTGACGACGATGCTGACGAATTGCGTGCTGCGGTGCTCGACAAGGCTGCGTTGAAAGCACACGAGAAAGCCGAGAAGAAAAAGCAGAAAGAAAAGGAAAAAGGCAGCGCCGAACGCCGGCCACGAGTCTATGTGCTCAATTTCCATGGTGACATCCGTGCCTCGGCCGTGGAGTCGCTGCGCCGCGAGATCACTGCCGTGCTGGCGCTGGCCGAGCCCGGGCATGACGAGATTGTCGTCAACCTGGAAAGCCCGGGTGGCATGGTGCACAGCTACGGCCTTGCCGCCTCGCAGCTGGCGCGCATCCGTCAGCAGCAGATCCCGCTCACCATCTGCGTGGACAAGGTGGCTGCCAGCGGCGGCTACATGATGGCCTGTCTCGGTAACCGCATCATGGCCGCGCCGTTTGCCGTGGTCGGCTCCATCGGTGTCGTCGCGCAGATGCCGAACTTCCACCGGTTGCTGCAAAAGCACGAGATCGACGTCGAAGTGATGACGGCTGGCGAGTACAAGCGCACGTTGACCGTGTTTGGCAAGAATACCGAGGCCGGTCGCCAGAAGTTCCAGGAGGAACTGGACGACACGCACCTGCTGTTCAAGGAGTTTGTCACCGCACAGCGGCCCCAGCTGGACATTGAGCGTGTGGCCACTGGTGAGCACTGGTATGGCCAGCGTGCCATGGACCTGGGGCTGGTCGACGAGTTGCGAACCAGTGACGAATACCTGTCAGCGCGGGCCAAAGAGGCGGATGTGTTTGTTGTGCGCTTCGTGCGCAAGCATGCGCTCATGAACCGGTTGGGGCTGGCGGCGGAAGGCAGTGTCGATCGCCTGCTGCTGCGCTGGTGGCAGCGCCTGCAGCAGCGCCCGTGGTTCTGACAGGGCCGCCATGACGGATAACCGCTTCAATCCGCGCAAGCTTGCGCTCAGCAAGTGGACTGCTGTCAGGCCGGTGGCCGGGGAGCGTCATTTCCTTGTGGTGCGTGTGCCGGCGGCTGATGCACCACCGGAGCAGCAGGGCAGGGTGGAGATCGAGGCGGTGCTGACGCGGCGTCGCGAGTGGATCGAGCACACCTCTTTGCGGGATGCGGCGAACTGGCGCATGGGCTGGCATTAGCCGCCGGTCGCTGGCGCCGGGTATGCTCTGTTCAGGTGCCGGAGAGCGCGATGTTCACGGCGATGATGACGCCAATCACCATGGCAACGGCGAAAATGATGCCCGCCACGATGAAGGGCATCGGATTGTTGCTGCTGAAATCGCGCTGACGGTTGGCTTCCTTCTGCACGCCGAACCAGGCGCGAAAGACGCTGCCGAGCACGGTCAGTGCCGTGATTTCTTCAGGGGCGGGGTCTGGTTTCTGCCCGGGCTGTTCGTTCTTCGGTGTATCGTTCATTGTTTCTTCCTGCCTGTCGCGGGTCCCGACCATTGTGGCCGATGTGGCGGTCTGCCATTGCGGGAACGCCTGATATGGGTCATCACTCGGGCTCATAGCCCAGATTGGGTGACAGCCATTTTTCCGCGGTGCGCCGGTCCCAGCCCTTGCGCTGCGCGTAGTCCAGCACCTGGTCTTCCTCCAGCTTGCCGACATTGAAGTAGCAGCTTTCCGGGTGCGAGAAATACCAGCCGGCAACAGCCGCCGTCGGGTACATCGCGAAGTGCTCGGTCAGCGTGATGCCGGTGCGGGCCGTGGCATCAAGCAGCCGGAAGAGGGTGGCCTTCTCGGTATGGTCCGGGCAGGCGGGGTAGCCGGGAGCCGGACGGATGCCCGTGTACTTCTCCTTGATCAGCGCCTCGTTGTCGAGCTGTTCGTTCGCGGCATAGCCCCAGAATTCGCGGCGCACACGCTCGTGCAGATGCTCGGCAAACGCTTCAGCCAGACGGTCGGCCAGCGCCTTCACCATGATGGCGCTGTAGTCGTCACCCTTGCGCTCGAACTCCTTCGCGAACTCGTCGCAGCCGTCGCCGGCGGTGACGGCAAAGCCGCCGATCCAGTCCCGGGCGCCGCTGTCGGCGGGCGCGACAAAGTCGGCCAGCGAGTAGTTCGGCTTGCCCGACACCTTGTCGCTTTGCTGGCGCAGGTGATGCAGCGTGGCGGTGACGTTGCGGCGGCTGTCGTCACTGTAGATCACGGTGTCATCGGCGCCCATGCGGGCTGCCGGCCACAGCCCGACCACGCCATGCGCACGCACTTTTTTCTCGCTGATCATGCGCGCAAGCATGGCCTTGGCGTCGGCAAACAGGCTGCGTGCTGCTTCACCGACCACGTCGTCCTGCAGGATGGCCGGATACTTGCCCGCCAGCGACCAGGAGATGAAGAACGGCGTCCAGTCGATGTAGTCGACCAGCTTCTCCAGCGGGTAGTCACGCAGTTCGGTGATGCCGGGCGTCAGTGGCACGGGTGGCGCGTAGGCGCTCCAGTCGAAGGCAAAACCCTGCTTGACGGCATCCGCGTAGGCGAGGCGCTCGGCCTTGGGGCGGCGATTGGCGTGGCGGACACGCACTTCCTCGTATTCGTTCTTGCGCTCGGCAACAAAGGCCGGCTTCAGCTCGCTGCTGAGCAGCGAGGTGGCCACACCGACGGCGCGCGAGGCATCGGCCACATAGATGACGGCATCATTCCTGTACTGCGGCTCGATCTTCACCGCGGTATGCGCCTTGGAGGTGGTGGCGCCACCGATCAGGAGCGGTACATGGAAGTCCTGGCGCTGCATTTCGCGCGCGACATGCACCATCTCGTCCAGCGACGGGGTGATCAGGCCGGACAGGCCGATGATGTCCACCTTTTCGGCGCGTGCCGTTTCGAGGATTTTCTCTGCCGGCACCATGACGCCCATGTCGACGATGTCATAACCGTTACAGCCCAGCACCACCCCGACAATATTCTTGCCGATGTCGTGCACGTCACCCTTCACGGTGGCGAGCAGGATCTTGCCCTTGGCCTCGACGACACCGTTTTTCTCGGCCTCGATGAAGGGCAGCAGCCAGGCGACTGCCTGCTTCATCACGCGTGCCGACTTCACCACCTGCGGCAGGAACATCTTGCCCGAACCGAAGAGGTCGCCGACCACGTTCATGCCGGCCATCAGCGGCCCTTCGATGACCTGGATCGGGCGTTCGAACATCAGGCGTGCGGCTTCGGTGTCCTCGTCGATGAACGTGGTGATGCCCTTGACCAGTGCATGCTCCAGCCGCTTTTCCACCGGCAGGCTGCGCCACTCCAGGGTTTCCTCTTCCTTCTTGCCACCTTCGCCCTTGTACTTCTCGGCGATTTCCAGCAGGCGTTCGGTGCCGTCGGCACGCCGGTTGAGGATCACGTCCTCGACGCGCTCCTTCAGCTCGGCCGGCAAGTCGTCATAGATCGCCAGCTGGCCGGCGTTGACGATGCCCATGGACAGGCCGTTGCGGATGGCGTGGTAGAGAAAGACCGAATGGATGGCCTCGCGTACCGGTTCGTTGCCGCGGAAGGAGAACGACACGTTGGACACACCGCCGGAGGAGAGCGCATGCGGCAGATGGTCGCGGATGTAGGCGCAGGCCTCGATGAAATCGACTGCGTAGTTGTTGTGCTCCTCGATGCCGGTGGCCACGGCGAAGATGTTGGCATCGAAGATGATGTCTTCGGCCGGGAAGCCGACCTTGTTCACCAGCACGTCGTAGGAGCGCTGGCAGATTTCGCGCTTGCGGGCGGCCGTATCCGCCTGGCCCTGTTCGTCGAAGGCCATGACCACGATGGCCGCGCCATAGCGCATGCAAAGCCGCGCCTTGGCGATGAATTCGTCTTCGCCTTCCTTCAGCGAGATGGAATTGACAATGGGCTTGCCCTGCGAGCACTTGAGGCCGGCCTCGATGATTTCCCACTTCGAGGAGTCGATCATCAGGGGCACGCGCGAGATGTCCGGCTCGGAGGCGATGAGCTTGAGGAAGGTCTCCATCGCGGCCTGCGAGTCCAGCATGCCCTCGTCCATGTTGATGTCGATGACCTGGGCGCCGCTTTCCACTTGCTGCCGGGCGACATCCAGTGCCTCGGTGAAATTCTCTTCCTTGATCAGGCGGCGGAATTTTGCCGAGCCGGTGACGTTGGTGCGTTCGCCGACGTTGACGAACAACGACTCGCGGCTGATGTTGAAGGGCTCAAGCCCGGAAAGCCGGCAAGCGGGCGCAATCAGCGGAATCTCGCGGCGCGGCACGGCTGCCACAGTCTCGGCGATGGCACGAATATGCTCCGGCGTGCTGCCGCAGCAGCCGCCGACGATGTTGACAAAGCCCGCGGTGGCGAACTCGCCGACCACGGCGGCCATTTCGGCCGGCGTCTCGTCGTACTCGCCAAAGGCGTTGGGCAGGCCGGCGTTCGGGTGGGCGCTGACAAAGGTGTCGGCCTTGCGTGACAGCTCTTCGATGTAGGGGCGCAGCTCTTTGGCGCCCAGTGCACAGTTGAAGCCGATGCTGAGCGGTTTGGCGTGGCGCACCGAGTTCCAGAAGGCTTCCGTGGTCTGGCCGGAGAGCGTGCGGCCGGAGGCGTCGGTAATGGTGCCGGAAATCATGATCGGCAGTTCGAGGCCGGTGTCGAGGAAGTACTGCTGCACCGCGAAAATCGCCGCCTTGGCATTCAGCGTGTCGAACACGGTTTCGATCAGGATGATGTCGGCGCCGCCCTCGACCAGCCCGGCCGTGGCCTCGTAATAGTCCGCCACCAGCTCGTCGAAGCTGACGTTGCGGAAGGCCGGATTGTTCACGTCCGGCGAGATAGAGCAGGTGCGCGAGGTGGGGCCGAGCACGCCAGCCACGAAGCGCGGGCGGTCCGGCGTCTTTGCAGTCCAGGCATCGGCCACTTCACGGGCGAGGCGGGCGCATTCGCGGTTGAGCTCGGGCACGAGCTCTTCCATGCCGTAGTCGGCCTGGGAGACGCGCGTGGAGTTGAAGGAGTTGGTCTCCAGGATGTCGGCGCCGGCGGCGCAGTAGGCGTCGTGGATGCCGCGGATGACGTCGGGCCGGGTGAGTACCAGCAGGTCGTTGTTGCCCTTCACGTCGCGCGGCCAGTCGGCAAAGCGCGCACCGCGGTAGTCGGCCTCCTCCAGCCGGTGGCGCTGGATCATGGTGCCCATGGCGCCGTCGATGATGAGGATGCGGCGCTCGAGTTGCTGGCGGAGCAGGGCGGTACGGCTGGAGTGGCTCATGCGGTCAGGGACGTTCGCAGCAAAAAAAGAGGGCGGATTCTAGCAGAGAAGGCCCGCTTTCAGGCCTGTGCAGGCGTCTGCCCCCTCGGCAAACGCCTCGCGTTGGGTATAATGCCGGCTAATCCCGAGCAAAACACTAGGAATTGACCATGGCTGACAGCCCCCTCGTCAAGATCACCGTCACCCCGGGCGCCCAGGAGTACCTGCGCGAGCTTCTGGCCAAGCAGGACTCGCCGGGCATCGGCGTGCGCATCTTCGTGGAGCATCCGGGCACGCCCAAGGCCGAATGCTGCATGGCCTACTGCACCCAGGGCGAAGAGCAGGCCGATGACGTACGCATCGACTATGAGGGCTTTCCGGCCTATATCGACGGCAAGAGCGTGTGCTACCTCGAAGACGCCGTCATCGACTACAACAAGGACCGTTTTGGCGGTCAGCTGACTTTCAAGGCCCCCCGGTCCAAGGTGCCCAATCTGGGGCCGGAGGCCTCGCTGGAAGAGCGCATCAACTATGTGCTGTTCAACGAGATCAATCCCGGCCTTGCGGCGCACAACGGCAATGTCAGCCTGCTCGAGGTGATTGAGGATCCGGAGCAGGGACTGACCGCCGTGCTCAAGTTCGGCGGCGGCTGCCAGGGCTGCTCGGCCGTGGACATGACGCTGAAGCAGGGCGTGGAGACCACGCTCAAGGCGCAGATTCCGGAGCTGGCCCGGGTCACCGACCAGACCGACCATACGGTGCGCGACAACGCCTATTACAAGTAGGCGGCCCGTCTCGCATTGGGGATGCCCCA
>DAIRDY010000060.1:0-11353 GCA_036795935.1 Moraxellaceae bacterium
GGCCCATGCAGTTCAGGCTGAACTGCATGCCGCAGCAGGCCACGCTGCCGGCGCTGGTGGTGTCGCCGCGGCTCGAGGGGGATGCGCTGGTGCTGGCGCTGGCCGAAGCCGACAGCGGGCTGGGCCTTGCGCTGGTGCGCATGGGGGGCGACGGCCAGGTGGAGACGCAGTTGCGCGAGCGCCTGCTGCGCTACAACCCGGGCTACCGCAGCAGCGGCGCCGACCCGGATGCCGTGGTGGTGAGCACCCGGCAGGCGGAGTGAAGGCCTGTCTGATTGTGGGCAAACAAATGTCATCAGCGGTGCAGCGGCCTGTGGCATCATCGCGCGCAGGACTGACAAGAAGCAGGTGCGGGACACCTGCCGGTAACGGGGAAGGATGTTGACGGGATCGGGGACGGCGACAGCGCAGGAGCGCTGGCTGGGGCGTGCGGGACTGCTCTTGCGCCTGCTGGCGGTGGCCTGGGCCTGCTGGGTGCTGGCCGGGCTGGTCTGGCTGCTCGGCGGCCATGACGGCGCCCGCCTGCCGGCCCTGCCCGCGGCCGTGGCCCGTCCGGCGGCGCCGCTGGCCGATCCTGCCCGCCTTGCCTCGCTCAACCTCTTCGGCCAGGCGCCGGTGCTGCCGGTCAGCGATGCCGCGGCCAATGCCCCCGACACCAGCCTGCAACTGCGCCTGGCGGGCGTGTTCGTCAGTGCCGATCCCGACCGCTCCAGCGCGATTGTCGCCGAGCGCAACAGCCAGGCCGGCAAGGTCTATCGCGTCAATGACAGCCTGCCCGGCGGCGCCACACTGGAGGCCGTGTTCGAGGATCGCATCCTGATCCGCCGCGGTCCGGCCACCGAAATCCTGCGTTTTGAAAAAACCGGCCTGCTCGCCGGCAGTGCACCGGCCGGCGCCGGTGGCATGTTGCCGCCGACGGCCACCGGTACGCCGCTGAATGCCCGCGACCTGCTTGGCAATGCGCTCACTGCCATGTCGCGCTCGCCCGAGGCCTTCGTGCAGGAGATGGGCCTGCGCCGCGGCGGCAACGGCTATGAAGTGACCGACGCCACGCCCGAGGAACTGCGGCGCGGCGCCGGCTTGCAGCCGGGCGACCGCCTGCTCAGTGTCAACGGCCGCCGCCTGGGCGACCCGCAAAACGACCGCCTCACCCTGGAAGAACTGCAGAAGGCCGGCAATGCCCGTGTCGAAGTGCAGCGCGGCGGCCAGATCGTAACGATTGAACGGAAGTTTTGAGCTGATGATGCCTCACGCACCGAAATCCCTGGCCATGGCCGCCCTGCTGCTGGCGCTTGCCGGCCCGGCCGTTGCCGCCAAGACGCCGGCCAAGACCTGGAAGGTCAACCTCAAGGATGCCGACATCAGCGCGCTGGTCACCGAGGTCGCCGAGATCACCGGCCGCAACTTCATTGTCGACCCGCGCGTGAAAGGCACCATCACGGTGATTTCCAGCAAGGCGCTGAGCGCCGGCGAGGTCTACGAGCTGTTCCTCGGCGTGCTCAGCGTCAACGGCTTCGCGGCGATTCCGAGCGGCAATGCGGTGAAGCTGGTGCCGGACGTCAACGCCAAGCAGTTTGCGCTGCGTGTCGATGACAAGGGCCAGGCCCGCGGCGAAGAGCTGGTGACGCGCGTCGTCATGCTCGAGAACAGCAATGCCACCGAGCTGGTGCCGGTGCTGCGCCCGATGATGCCGCAGTTCGCGCACCTGGCCGCGGTGCAGGCCGCCAATGCGCTCATCCTCTCTGACCACGCCAACAACATTGATGCGCTGGTCAACATCATCCGCCAGTTCGATGCCGTCGAAGGCAGCGAGCTGGAAGTCATCACGCTGCGCGAGTCGCGTGTCGACGACGTGCTGGCCATGCTCGAGGGCCTGATGGCCAGCGGCCCGGCCGCGGCCGGCGGCAACAAGGATGCGCGCCAGCTGAGCCGCGTGCGCATCGTGGCCGACAACCGTGGCAACCGCCTGCTGCTCAAGGGCGATGCCGCCTCGCGCCAGCGCATCCGCGATCTCGTGACCACGCTCGACACGCCGGCCGGCGACCGTCTGGGTGGCGTGCGCGTGTTCCGCCTGAAACATGCGGTGGCCAAGCAGGTGGCCGAAACGCTGAAGGGACTGGTGGGGGGCGTGGCCGCGGCTGATCCGGCCAAGGGCGGTGCGGCCGCGCCGGCCAGCGGCGTCAGCCTGATTGCCGACGAAGGCCTGAATGCGCTGGTGGTGCGTGCCGACCCCGCGCTGATGAAGGAAGTGGCCAGCGTCATCGAACAGCTCGACGTGCGCCGTTCGCAGGTGCTGATCCAGGCCGCCATCATCGAGGTTTCCGGTGACGATGCCGCCCAGCTCGGCGTGCAGTGGGCCGGTGGCGATCCGTCCAAGGGCGTCGGCCTGATCAACTTCAACAATGCCGGCAGCAGCATTGCCAGCCTCGCCATCGCGGCGGCGGCCGACGATCCCAAGCTCGCCACCATCGGCAACGGCGCCACCATCGGCATCGGCAAGCAGGAAACGAATGCCAACGGCGACAAGACCTTCTACGGCGCGCTGATCCAGGCGCTGGCCACCGTCAGCAATGCCAACCTGCTGTCCACGCCCAGCATCATGACCCTGGACAATCAGGAGGCGAAAATCGTGGTGGGCCAGAACGTGCCCTTCATCACCGGCTCCAGCACCAGTACCGGCGCCGGCACCAACAACCCCTTCACCACCATCGAGCGCCAGGACGTCGGCATCACGCTGAAGGTGATTCCACATATCGGCGAGGGCGGCACCGTGCGCCTCGAGGTGGAGCAGGAAGTCTCGGCCGTGGTGCCGAGCGCCGAAGGCATCCAGTCGGCCGACCTCATCACCAACAAGCGCTCGATCAAGACCACCATCCTCGCCGACGACGGCCAGACCATCGTCCTCGGCGGCCTGATACAGGATGATGTGAAGAAGTCGGTGGCCAAGGTGCCCCTCTTGGGCGACATTCCGGTTCTCGGGTATCTTTTCCGCGCCAGCAGCAGCTCCAAGGTCAAGCGCAACCTGCTGGTGTTCCTGCGGCCGACCCTGCTGCGCGATACCGCCAGCACAGCCGAGCTCAGCGCGCGCCACTACGAGAACATCCGTTCGCTGCAGGTGAACGTGAGCAAGAACGGCAAGCTGTCACGCCTGCCGGAGAACATCGAAGCGATTTACCAGGGCTACAAGCCCCGGGCGGCTGGCGAGGAAACCGCGCCGGCGCCGGCGGGCAACTGAAGACAAACGGAAGGTCGTCATCATGCTGAAACTGCAATTCCTCGATAACCGCCAGCCCGCCATGTGGCTTGTCGACCAGCGTCTGACCATCGGCCGCGACAAGAGCAACGGCCTCGTCATCAACGACGAGGGCCTGAGCGTGTTCCATGCGGAACTGCGCCAGGAAGACGGCAAGCTCTATGTCTGGGACTCGGGCAGCGTGAACGGCACCTTCCTCAATGGCGAGAAGGTCAGCCAGAAGGCGGAAGTGAAGGCCGGCGACGTGCTGCGCTTCCACCTCGTGGAAATCCAGATCACCGACCCCTCGAAGGGTCCGGCCCCGACGCCGGTGGGCGCCATCAAGCGCGACATCGACAAGCCGGCGCTGCCGCAGTGGCAGGTCAAGGCCATGACCGGCACCATCTCCGGCAAGATGTTCATGGTGGACGGCACCAAGGTCATTGGTCGCGATCCGGGCTGCGACATCATCATCAGCGGCCCGCATGTGTCGCGCCGCCATGCCGAGCTGTCCATCCGCGGCGGTGCGCTGTGGGTGAAGGATCTCGGCTCTTCCAACGGTTCCTTCCTGAACGGCAAGCGCACCGAGGAGTCGGTGCTGAAGAACGGCGACGAAGTGAAGTTTGATGCCATGACCTTCAAGGTCGTGGGCCCGTCCGACGTGGCCGAGAGCTTTGACGAAGCCGACATGACGCAGTTCCGTCCGGTGGTGGCGCCGAAGCCGGCGGCCCAGCCGGCCGCGCCCAAGCCGGCGCCGGCGCCTGCCCCCGCGGCAGCACCGGCCCCTGCGCCCAAGCCGGCGGCACCTGCTCCTGCGGCAGCGGCCCCGGCGCCCGCACCGAAGCCGGCTCCGGCACCGGCCGCCAAGCCCGCGCCGGCTGCCGCGCCCGCCAGTGGCGGTGCCGGTCTTGGCCCGCTGGTGCTGATTGCACTGGTGGTGCTGGGCGGCATCGCGGCGTTCTTCATCCTGAAGTAAGCGCCCAGAAGTAAGCATCGCAGCGCAATGAAAAACGGGGCCATCGGCCCCGTTTTTCATTGCGACATCCCGCGTGATGGCGCGGCGTCAGTGCCCGTTGTCGAGACGGAAAAACTTGCGGATGCTGGCCAGCAACTGCGCCTTCTGTTGCGCATGTGACTGCGGTGCGGCGCCCTGCTGCACCACCACCAGTTGCTGGTTGCGCTCGGCGAGCATGTGCGCGAACTCCTCGGCCAGCTCGGGACGCGCATGCACGATGCGTTCGAAGGCACTTTTTTCCAGGCGGTAGCATTCGGCGTCGCTGCGCGCCGTCACCGTGGCGCGTCGCGGTTCGCCCGTCATCAATCCCATTTCGCCGAACACGCGGCCGGCGGGCAGCGTGGTCAGGTGCCGGCGTTCGTGGCCCGGCGCCTCGTACCAGACATCGGCCTCGCCGCTGATCAGCACATACAGCCAGTGTGCGACATCACCCTGGCGGGTGATGACGTCGCCGCGCGCAAACGGTGCCCAGGTGAGGCTGGCAGCGGTCTGTGCCAGCTCCTCGTCGGACAGGTGCGAGAACAGTTCGATTTTTTTCAGCGTGCGCCGGCGCAGCGCCAGCTCGTCTTCGCGCTGCTTGGCGTCACGCTCCGAGGACTCCTGCGTCAGCCGCACCGCCAGCACCGGCGGTGCCAGGCTGTAGCCGCTGCGTTGCAGCGCGGCCAGGATGTGCACGCGCACGGCCGAGTCGGTCGGGTCGTCGTGCAGCGGGTCGGTCAGCCAGTAGCGCAGCGAGTAGTCGATCAGGCCCTCGTGGAAGCTCATGGCCACGCAGCTGGGTGCCGGCTGCCGGCTCATGTGGGCAATCTCGCAGAGGCCGAGGGCGCGCTCCACACAGTCGATCACGCGCTGTGGAGGGACTGCATTGCTGACGCTGAAGTTCACCCAGCGCCGCCACTGCGGCACGTTCTCGCCGCCGACAATGGTGAACTTGCCCTTCATCAGCAGGCTGTTCGGCAACACCACGATCTCGCCGTTGCGCGTGCGCACGGCGGTGTGTCGCCAGTGCACCTCGATCACGCGGCCGCTGACGTCGTCCACTTTTATCCAGTCGCCGATGCCCACCGACTTGTCCAGCTGCAGCGACAGCCCGCCCAGGATGTTGCCCAGCGTGTCCTGCATGGAGAAGGCGATGATGGCGGTGATGACGGCCGAGGTGGTGACCAGGCTGGACAGGTTCAGTCCGGCGTAGCGCAGTTGCACCATGCCCCAGGCGATGTAGCCGAGCACGATCAGGATGTCTTCGAGGATGCGCGGCGGATGCAGGCGCGTGGCCGGCAGCACGACACGGAAGATGACGAGGCCGGCCAGGCGGATGACGAGAATCCCGGCAATCAGGACCGCCATGCCGTCGAGCACGGCGGCCGTCTTCGTCATGTCGGCATGCGCGGTGACGGCCGTGCCCAGGATCAACAGCATGATGATGGCGATGAACAGCAGCGCGCTTTTCAGGAAGCGCGGCCCCTCGTCGCTGCGGTGCACGAGCACAAGCAGCAAGAGCGCGCTCACCATCAGCGCCTTCAGGTAGTCGGGATGCCAGGCGGCCAGCAGTTGCTGGCCAAAGGCGGCAAGGGAATCCGGCATGGTGGGCTCGTCCGTGGCTGTCCCGGCATTCTAGTCAGCGCTGGCGCCCGCTGCCCAGCCGTGCGCAGGCCGCGTTGCCGCTGCTGCATGAAACGACGCCGTCGTGTGGATGCCCGCAGCGGTGCCCAAGGGCAAATCCGCCCCTGCGGGACAATGAGCGCTGCGTCAGTCGCGGGCTTCGAGATCGGCGATGACAGCGGCGAGGAAGCGCGCGGCCTCGCCACCGGTGACGGCGCGGTGGTCCACCGACAGCGACAGCGGCAGGCGCAGGCAGGGCTTGAGCTTGCGCCTGCCCATGCGCAGGCCCTCATAGGCGCGTCCGGCGCCGAGGATGGCGACTTGTGGTGGCAGCACCAGCGGCGTGGCGAAGCGGCCGGCAATCGCGCCGAAATTCGACAGGCTGAGCGTGGCGCCCGTCATGTCGGCGGGCGCCAGCGTGCCTGCGTGTGCCGCCTTTTTCAGCTTGGCAACGCGCCGTTGCAGGCCGGCAAGACCGAGGCGCTCGGCATGGCGCAGCACCGGCACCACGAGGCCGTCGGCAGTGTCGACGGCCAGGCCGACATGCACCGCCGCCTGTGGCGTGCTGTGCAGCGTCGCGCCGTCGAAATGGGCATTCAGTGCCGGCTCTGCCTGTGCGCCGGCGACCAGTGCGCGCAGCAGGCGTGCGCTGAGCAGCTGCGCAGCGTCGAAACGCAGCTCGGCTTCGTCGAAGATCGTGACCGGAATCACGGCGCGGCAGGCTTCCAGCTGGCGCGCCATGCGCGCGCGCAGCGGTGACAGCGCCGCGCCGCCATGACCGTTGCCGGGTTTCGTGCGGGAGCGCGGCGGGGCGGATGTTGCCGTGGCCGCCTGTGCCGCGGGCGCCTCCGGGGCGGCTTCTGCGGTCGTGCGCGCGCGGCGGCGAGCCGGCGTCTGCTGCAGGCGCGCTTCAGTATGGCGGTGGCGGCCGACCAGGAAACTGTCATCGCGGGTATCGGCCGCGGTGGGCATGCGACCGACCACGCTGCCCTGGTCGCGAGCACTCTGATCGGGGGCCTGGCTTGCGGTGCTGCCTGTCGTGTCGCGGAGCGTGTCCGCGCCGTGTGCCGATGGCTGGGTCGCCGCTGGTGCATTGGCAGTCGGCACGGCCGCTTTGCCGCGGCGGCGCGTCGTCTGGCTGCCGGTGGCAGCCGCGGTCTCGGCAAACTCCAGCAGCACGCTGCCGACCGGCACGGTATCGCCGGCATTCACCCGCAGCGCGAGGACTTCACCGTCGGCCGGCGCCGGAATTTCCACGACGGCCTTGGCTGTTTCCACATCCAGCAGCGTGTCGCCGCGGCGCACGCGGCTGCCGGGCTGCACATGCCAGCGCAGCACGGTGGCATCGGCCAGGCCCTCGCCCAGATCGGGCAGCGTGAACGCCGTCATTGCCTTCTCCCTGTCATTTGCCGCGGCATGCGGCGTTTGCCCCCGCGGCCGGGGTGTGGTCGCCGCGAGCCATTGCCGCGCCGCAGCGGGATGAGCGGCGGCAAGAATCACCGGTGCATCAGGGGCAGCGGATCTTACGCCGCCATCAGCTGCTGCGCCGCCGCGACGATGGCATCGCTGCCGGGCAGGTACAGCGGCTCCAGCCGCGCATACGGCACGATCACGTCCGGTGCGGTAATGCGTATTACCGGCGCGCGCAGTTCGGCAAAGCATTCCTCGCCAAGGCGCGCGGCGATTTCGGCGCCGAAGCCACCGCTGCGGCAGGCCTCGTGCACGATCACGCAGCGGCCGCTTGCGCGCACGGCATCGGCAATCGTGTCCATGTCCAGCGGGCGCAGGCTGGCGACATCGATCACCTCGGCGGCGATGCCGTCGCGGGCCAGACGGTCGGCGGCGGCCAGGCAGTCCTGCACCATGGCGCCCCAGCTCACCAGCGTCACGTCGTCGCCCTGGCGCCAGGTCAGGCACTGGCCGAGCGGCAGCGCACGGCCGTCGTCGTGCACCGGCGCCTTCACGCTGCGGTACAACCGTTCCGGCTCCAGCACGATGACCGGGTCCGGGTCGCGGATGGCGGCCAGCAGCAGGCCATAGGCCGTCTGCGGCGAGGACAGTGCCACCACCTTCAACCCCGGGATATGGGTGAGCAGCGCTTCCACGCTTTCGGAGTGGTGTTCGGGGGCATGGATGCCGCCACCGAAGGGCGTGCGCAAGGTCAGCGGGCAGGTGAGGCGGCCGCGCGTGCGGTTGCGCATGCGTGCCGCATGCGAAATCAGGTGCTCGAGCGCGGCAAAGATGAAGCCCATGAACTGGATTTCGGCAACGGGTTTCAGGCCCTGCGTGGCCATGCCGACCGCGACGCCGGCAATCAGGTTTTCGGCCAGCGGCGTGTCGACCACGCGGCGCGGCCCGAAGCGCTCGCGCAGGCCGGCGGTGGCGCGGAACACGCCGCCGTTGCGGCCCACGTCCTCGCCCAGCACCACGACACTGTCGTCGTCGGCGAGGGCGCGCGCCAGGGCCAGGTCAATGGCTTCCACCACGGTGAGCACCGTGGCGGCGGTGGCCGCCTTGGGCGGCAGCGGGTGCTGGCGATGGCGCACGGTCATGGCGCACCGTCCTTGCGCGCCTGCACGCGCAGGAAGGCCTCGCGCTGCGCGGCCAGTTCCGGCGGCAGTGCGGCAAACAGGTAGTCGAACATGTCGCTGGCGGCAGGCGGCGGATCGGCCAGCCAGGCGCTGACGGCCGCTTCCACCTGCGCGTCATGTGCCGCGTCCTGCGCCGCTTCGCGCGCGGCATCCCACAGGCCGTGTGCGGCGAGCAGGGCGTCCAGCCGGCGCAGCGGCTCTTTTGCCTCGGCGGCGGCACGGGCAGCCGCATCGGCATAGCGGCTCATGTCGTCGGCGGTGGTGTGGTCGCAGAGCCGCCAGCTCACCGCCTCGATGAGAGTCGGCCCCTTGCCGGCACGGGCGCGTGCCAGCGCTTCACGCACCACGGCGTGCACGGCCAGCACGTCGTTGCCGTCAACGCGCACGCCGGGCATGCCGGCGGCCACGGCTTTTTGCGCCAGCGTCGCACAGGCGGTCTGCGCCGACAGCGGCACCGATATCGCCCACTGGTTGTTGTTGATCACCACCACCAGCGGCAGGTGCCAAACGCCGGCCAGGTTCAGCGCTTCGTAAAAGTCGCCACGCGAGGTCGCGCCGTCGCCGCAGGTGGCGAGCACGGCGCGCGGCTCGCCGCGCAGCTTGAGTGCACTGGCAATGCCGGCGGCATGCGGGATCTGGGTGGCGATGGGGATGCAGTTGGGCAGGTCGTGGCCGGCGGCCGCGCTGGCCGAGCCGCGTTCGTCGCCGCCCCAGAAACGCAGGATGTCGAGCATGGACAGGCCGCGCAGCAATTGCGTGGCCTGGTCGCGGTAATAGGGCACGAAAATGTCGTCGCGCGTCATGGCCAGGCCGACGGCGGTGCTGATGGCCTCCTGGCCATAACAGGAGGCATAGGTGCCGAGACGGCCGGTGCGCTGCAGTTCGATGGCACGCCGGTCGAAGCGGCGGGTCAGGCGGATGTGCGCATGGGCGCGTTGCCAGAGCGCGGGATCGCGTTCGGTATCGGGCGCCTGTGCGGACAGCCGGCCTTGTGGGTCGAGGAGTCCGTGCAGGGGAAGGTCGAGGGCGATGTCGTGGATATACGTCATGGCCGTCACTCCGCGCGGGACTTGGGGAGCCTCTTAACAGCCTGCTGAAAAAGCCCGGGATGGGCATTTTTCAGCAAGCTGTTAAAAACCGTGCCATCGGGCGCCCTGCTTCGTTGCGTCCTCGCTCACCCCTCGCCTATCCATTTGATATGTCATCGGGGATGAGCGGCGGGGCGCCGCGCATGGCATCCCGCTATCACGGTTTTTCAGAGCTTCCTTTGCAGCGTCCCCGTCAGTGTAGACCATGCCGCTGCCGCGCCGGCCGGCTGGCGGCGCGGTTACAAAAAGCCTCAGGCGGCGCTGCGTGTTTCCAGTGTGCGCATCAGGTCGTCGCGGAAGGCGGTGATGACGCCAAGCTCCTTCATCGTCCAGTAATGGCCGCCGATGGCGCGGTTCACCAGCATGGTGTCGGCCGAGGGCTGGAAGGCATCCCAGTATTTCAGCGACTTGCGCGCACGGGCCACCACTTCTTCATGCAGCTTCGAACGGCCGAAATCAAAGGGCTGCTCGGAGAAGGCCTGCAGTGCGATGGCCGTCCACGGTGCATAGAACTCGCTGTCGATATACGGTGCGTTTTCGGTGTTGCGCACGCCCATTTCCACCAGCGCCATCTCCAGCGCATGAAAATCGTCGGCCAGTGCCGCGCGCGTGGTCTTGCGGAAGGCCTCGGCGATTTCCGGCTTGATCTTCTTGATGCAGCCGTAGTCGTAAATGACGATGGAGCCGTCGGGGCGGAAGGCAAAATTGCCCGGGTGCGGGTCGCAGTGCACGGCATTGAGGCCGTAGATCTGCGCGCCGATGGCGCCGAACAGGCGGTGGCCGAGTTCGTTGATGGTGTCCTGCGTGTAGTGCGGCGCCTGCACGCGGCTGATGTGGTCGCCGGGTTCGTAGGCCATGGTCAGCACGCGGTGGCTGGTGTACTCCTCGAACACGCGCGGCACGATGATCTTCGGGTCGTCGGCATGGAAGGCGGCGAACACGCGCACGTTCTCGGCTTCCTGCACATAGTCCAGTTCGTCGTGCAGGCTGCGCCGGATTTCCGCGAACACCTCGTCCAGCATTTCCTTGTCCACGCGCAGCACGCCGGCCAGCTTGAGCGCAAGGCGCAGGTGCTTGAGGTCGGACTCCACGCACTGGTCCACGCCCGGGTACTGCACCTTCACCACCACGTCTTCGCCGGCATGCGTGCGCGCACGGTGCACCTGGCCGATGGAGGCGGCGGCAAAGGGCTTGCTGTCGATGTCGGCGAACAGTTCCGCCGGGGTCTTGCCGAGTTCGCGGATGATCTGCTGCTCGATCACGCCAAAGGGCATGGGCGGCGATTCCTGCTGCAGCTTGGCCAGCGCATCGGCGATTTCCTTGGGGAACACGTCCTTGAACTGCGAGGCGATCTGGCCGACTTTCATCACCGCGCCTTTCATTTCGCCCAGCGTGTTGGCGATCTGCTCGCCGACCTGGATGAACAGCTGCTCGCGCTCGCGCAGGCGGTCCTCTTCGGAGAGCGTGCCCATCATGCCTTTCACGCGGTTCTTGGCGAAATTGCCGGCAATGCTGGCGGACATGCCGGCCAGCTTCATGAAGCGCTTGCCGGGCGTGGCGGCGCTGAAGCGCTTGTCGTTCTTCTTGTCATCGGACATGGCGTAGGGGCTGCTGCGGGTGGGGTCAGGGCTTTGAGTGTCGACCCGCCGTCCGGTCACGGCAAGTCCGACCGGCTGGCTGGCAACGACGGCCATCCGTAGCCTCCCGGCTTGCCCGGGGCAGAGGCCGGGTCGATGCTGGGACTGACGCCCGAGGGCGCAGGTCGGAGCCATGAAGATGGACGGTCGGCAGTGGTGGTGGGCGGGGGTGCTGGTGCTGCTGGGGC
>DAIRDY010000061.1:0-11262 GCA_036795935.1 Moraxellaceae bacterium
TTCATCACGCCCTCTTCCTCGAAGCGCGAGAAGGCATCGGACGACAGCACCTCGGCCCATTTGTAGCTGTAGTAGCCGGCCGCATAACCCCCGGCAAAGATGTGCGTGAAACCGTGCTGGAAGCGGTTGAAGGCCGGCGGCACCAGCACCGCCACGCGCGCGCGCACGGCATCGAGCACACGCTGCACCGTGCCCTCGTCAAACGCGGTCTGCTGGTGCAACTCCATGTCGAAGAGGGCGAACTCGATCTGGCGCAGCATCATCAGGCCGGACTGGAAGTTTTTCGCCGCCAGCATCTTTTCCAGCAGCGGGCCGGGCAGCGGCGCCCCGGTGTCGACATGGCCGGAAATCAGCGCCAAGGCCTCCGGCTCCCAGCACCAGTTCTCGTGGAACTGGCTGGGCAGTTCGACGGCATCCCAGGCCACGCCGTTGATGCCGGACACGGCCGCCACCTCGATGCGCGTCAGCATGTGGTGCAGGCCATGGCCGAATTCGTGGAACAGCGTGGTCACTTCGTCATGGGTGAGCAGCGCCGGCTGGCCGTCCACCGGCGGATTGAAATTGCAGGTGAGGAAGGCGACGGGCTTCTGCAGCGTGCCGTCGGCACGGCGGCGGCGCACGCGGCAATCGGCCATCCATGCGCCGCCACGCTTGCCGGCACGCGCATAGGGATCGAGATAAAAACTGGCGATGACCTCGCCGTGTTCGCTGATCTCGTAATACGTCACGTCGTCATGCCAGGTGACAACATCGTGGCGCTCGCGAATCGTGAGGCCATACAGGCGCTCGGCAATCTGCAGCATGCCGCTGATGACTTTTGGTGCCGGGAAATAGGGGCGCAACTGCTCCTGCGACACCGCGTATTTCTTTTCCTTCAGCTTCTCGCTCGCATAGGTGACATCCCAGGGCCTGAGTTCGTCGAGGCCGAGTTCGCGTGCAAAGGCGCGCAACTCCTCCAGTTCGCGCAGGGCGCCCGGACGGGTGCGCACCGCGAGGTCGCTAAGGAAGTCGGTGACCTGCTGCGGCGAATCAGCCATCTTCGGCACCAGCGACATCTCGGCGTAATTGGCATGGCCGAGCAGCGCCGCCTCTTCCTGGCGCAGGCGCAGGATCTCGACCATGCGCGCGGAGTTGTCGAACCGGCCGGCCTGCGGCCCCTGGTCGGAGGCGCGGGTGACAAAGGCGGTGTACACCGTCTCGCGCAGCGCGCGGTCGTGCGCATGCGTCATCACCGCGATGTAGGAGGGGAAATCCAGCGTGATGCGATAGCCCTGCACGTCTTTCTGCTGCGCCAGTGCGGCCAGCAGTGCCAGTGCCGACGGCGGCAGGCCGGCCAGGCGGCTGGCATCGGGCAGCACCAGCTCCCAGGCCTGGGTGGCGTCGAGCACGGCGTCGGAAAAGGCCGAGGTCAGCTCGGCGAGCGTTTCCTGGATGGCGGCAAAGCGCTGCTTCTGCGCTGCCGGCAGGCCAATGCCGCTCAGGCGGAAATCGCGCAGGGCATGGCGCACGGCCTGCTGTTGCGCACGGCTGTAGCCGGCGAAGGCGGGGCTGGCTTCGAGCGCGCTGTACACGCGGAACAGCGCCTCGTTCTGGCCGAGCTCGGTGCCATAGGCAGCAAGCTGCGGCAACGCGGCGTTGTAGGCCTCGCGCCAGGCCTCGTTGTTGACCACGGCATTCAGGTGCGACACCGGCGCCCAGGCCTGGTCGAGCCGGTCCTGCAGCGCCTCGAGCACGGCCGGCACCGCCTCCCAGGTCGCCGGCGCGTCAGCCAGCGCCGCGATGGCGGCACGGTTGTCGGCGAGAATCGTGGCCATGGCCGGCCCGACATGTTCGGGCAGGATGCGGTCGAAGGGCGGCAGGTCGCTGGTGTCGAGCAGGGGATTGGTCATGGCGGCATCCGTAGGGGTCGGCCGCGGGCGCCCGCCATTCCGCCACAACGCAGAAGCGGCGAGAATCGGGCCCGGGCATGTCGGGAGATCAAGAGATGGTGGCCAGCATACGGGCGCACAAGGGCGTCCGGCCAGTTGTGCATGACAGTGTTTTTGTAGACGCCACCGCGCTCGTCATCGGCGACGTGCATATCGGGGCCGACAGCTCGGTGTGGCCCTATGCCGTGGTGCGCGGCGACATGCACCGCATCCGCATCGGCGAGCGGGTGTCGGTGCAGGACGGCAGCGTGCTGCACATCACCCACGCCAGCCGCTACAACCCGGACGGCTTTCCGCTCACCATCGGCAACGACGTCACCATCGGCCACCAGGCCACGCTGCACGGCTGCACCGTGCACGACCGGGTGCTGATCGGCATGAAGGCGATGGTGATGGACGGCGCGGTGATCGAGTCCGAGGTCATTCTTGGCGCCGGCGCCGTGGTGCCGCCGGGCAAGGTGCTGGCCTCGGGCTTTGTCTATCTGGGCAATCCGGCGAAGGCCGTGCGTGCCATCACCGACAGCGAGCGCAGCTATTTCAGCTACACGGCGGCCAATTACGCCCGCCTGAAGGACGAGTACCGGGCGGAGGAGGGCGAGGCCTGAGCCCCGACCGCTCTGCCACGGAACGCGCCTGCTGAAACCTCGCTTTCGGCAGGCTGCCAGCCTCAGAACTTGTAGCTGAGGCCGACCACGGTCAGCGTGTCCTCGAGATCGGCCGGACCGTCGTCGCGCTTGTATTCATAGGCAATGGCCAGTTTCAGCACATTGGTCAGGTCGAACTCAAGGCCGGTGCGCGAACGCACCACGGTGCTCTTTTCACCGGTTTCAAGCGCCGCTTCCTCGAAGAAGCGCGCCCCGGGACGAAACTTCCATTCATAGTTCAGCGCGGCGTTGCCCATGGCCTCGTCTTCGGTGTCGCCGGCGCCATTGCCCTCGTTGTGGCGGTTACCGGCACCGATTTCCAGCGCCAGCTTCATGGTGTCGGTCTTGATCACGTCACGGCCATAACCGACCGCCGCGAAGGCCTGGTAGTCGTAGCTGCTCTGCTTGTCGGTTTCCGCCTGCAGCTTCAGGAACAGGTAGTCGCGCGCGGTGAAGCGGCGGCTGGTTTTGGCCTGCGCCAGATAGCGCTCCTTGGTGCGGTTGTTGGTGGTTTCCAGCGTCACCGGATCGGTGATCTCGGTGGACTCGTTGATGCCCTCGAGCGCGCCCTCGTGCGTCCACACGCCGGTCACGTATTTCGCTTCCAGACGGCCCTTGAAGGTTTCCTTCTCGCTGCTGCCGGTGGACTTGAGGTAGGCGACGTCGGCGGCGCCGCTGAAGGCCGGTGCCGGTGCCGCTTCTTCAGCAAGGGCGGGCAGGGAGCAGGCGGCAAGCCCGAGGCAGAACAGTGCGCGCATGAGGAAATCCTGTGCGGTGGAAAGTGCCGGAATTATGCCGGCGCGAGGGCAGCACGCAAACCGGCGAGCACCGGCGCCGTCGGCGGCCGCACCTGGCGCCACAGGAAAAAGGCTTCGGCGGCCTGCTCGACCAGCATGCCGAGCCCGTCGCGCGTCTGCGCGCCGCGCGCGGCCGCCCACGCAAGGAAAACCGTGGGCGCGGCGCCATACATCATGTCGTAGGCACAGGCGCCGGGTGCGAACAGTGTCGCCGGCAGCGGCGGCAATTCACCGGCCAGGCTGGCCGCGGTGGCGTTGATGACCACGTCAAAGCCGCCGCCCAGGCCCTCATAACCGGTACCGGTCACCGGACCGTCGGCGGCAAACAGCGTGGCCAGCGCATGCGCCTTGTCGGCGGTGCGGTTGGCCACCACCAGTGCCGCCGGCTGCGCCGCCAGCAGAGGACCGATGACGCCGCGTGCGGCACCGCCGGCGCCCAGCACCAGCACACGCCGGCCGGCCAGGGGCCAGCCGGCGTTGGCGCTGACATCGCGCAGCAAACCGACGCCATCCGTGTTGTCGCCATAGAGCCGGCCGTCCTTGCCGGTCAGCAGGGTGTTCACGGCGCCGGCTTTTTCCGCGCGCGGCGAGCGCACCTCGGCCAGCGCCCAGGCCTGCTCCTTGAACGGCACGGTGACGTTGCAGCCGCGACCGCCCTCGGCCAGAAAGGCCTGCAAGGACGCGGCAAACGCATCGACCGGCGCCAGCCGCGCCTCGTAGCGCAGGTCCTGGCCGGTCAGTCGGGCAAATTCGGCGTGTATGACGGGTGACTTGCTGTGCGCCACCGGGTTGCCGAACACGCAGTACAGATCAGTCATGGCATCCTCCGGGCGGGCAGCTTCCGGTACGGGTTCGCAATCGTCAACCGCCGGCATTGCCCCGGCCCCTGTCGTCCCCGACAATCCGCTGTCGTTTTCCGCCAGTCCTCCCGGAGGTTTGCCGTGCGAATTCCCGCCTTCATCGCCAGCGGCCTGTTGTCCTGCCTGGTACTGTTTGCCCCGGCGGCCGTCGCCGCCAGCGCCAGCCAGATCCAGCAGCTGCGCGACAGCAGCTACCGCGTCACCACGCAGATGTTCATGTACGCCATCCTCAACCGCGCCAAGGAGCGCCAGCAGGATGCGCGCAGCCGGCTGGCCGGCATCGACACGCAGGTGGCCAGCCTCGGCGATGCCGAGGTCGCCAAGCGCTGGCAGGCCGTGCGCAGCAGCCTGCAGGGCGAACTCTATGTCGATGGCGACGTCAACCAGCGCGCCATCTACGGCATCGAGGACAGCACCACGCTGTTTGCCCGCGAGCTTGAACGCCTGATGCCGCGCGAGCTCGGCCGCGAGGAAAAGGCGCTGTACGACCTCGCGCAGCGCATGCAGGTGATGATGCTGATCTACCTGCGCAACAGCGCCGATCCGCTCGGCGGCTCGAACTATTCCGGCGTCAACAACGAGGTCGATCTCGAGCAGCTGCCGGCTGCCTTCGATGCCGAGCTGAAGACACTGGCCAAGAGCCATCCCAAGCTGGCGCCGGTGTTCACCAAGATCCGGCCGAAGTGGGTGTTCCTGGCGCCGCGCCTGCGCGACTTCAACCAGAAGACGGTGCCCTATCTGGTCGACATGTACGGCCGCCAGATCATCGACACGCTGCTCGCGGCCGCGCGCGAGCAGGCCGCGGCAACGCCCGCCGGCTGAACCGGAACGCGCAATAAAAAAGCCGGCAACGCCGGCTTTTTTATTGCCTGTCCCGCGCCTCAGACCCAGTCGCGCGGGTGCAGGTATTTCTCGTAAAGCTCGGCTTCCGGCGTGCCCGGCTCGGGTTTCCAGTCATAGCGCCAGCTCACCAGGTTGGGCAGCGACATCAGGATGGACTCGGTGCGCCCGCCGGACTGCAGGCCGAACAGCGTGCCGCGGTCGTACACCAGGTTGAACTCGACATAGCGGCCGCGACGGTAGAGCTGGAAATCGCGCTCGCGCTCGCCGTGCGGCGTGTGCTTGCGCCGCGCCAGAATTGGCTGGTAGGCCGCGATATAGCCGTCACCCACCGCGCGCATGAAGGCGAAGCAAGTGTCGGCATCCCACTGGTTGAGGTCGTCGTAGAACAGGCCGCCAATACCGCGCGGCTCGTTGCGGTGCTTGAGGAAGAAGTAGGCATCGCACCAGCGCTTGTAGTCCTGGTAGACCTTGTCGCCGAAGGGTGCGCAGAGGTCGCGCGCCACCGTGTGCCAGTGCACGCAGTCGGCGTCGTTGCCGTAGTAGGGCGTGAGGTCGAAGCCGCCGCCGAACCACCAGATCGGCGGCTCGCCGTCGCGTTCGGCAATGAACAGGCGCACATTGGCATGCGAGGTCGGCACGTAGGGATTGCGCGGATGGATGACCAGCGACACGCCGAGGGCCTGCGCGCGGCAGCCGGCGAGTTCCGGCCGGTGCGCAGTGGCCGAGGGCGGCATGCGTTCGATATGCACATGCGAAAACAGCACGCCGCCTTTCTCGATCACCGCGCCGCCTTCAAGCACACGCGAACGGCCGCCACCGCCCTCGGCGCGCACCCACTCGTCGGTGCGGAAACGCGCGCCGCCTTCCTCGGCCTCGATCATCGCGCAGATGCGGTCCTGCAAGTCGAGCAGGTAGGCCTTGACGGCGGCGACGTCGGGGGCGCTGGCAACGGGGGCCGTGCCGATGGGCTTGTTCATGGGACCTCAGCGTTTTCTCAGCACGATGCCGGTCACGGCATCACGGATTTCGGATGGCTTGCCGTCACCACCCAGGCGACCCGGCAAGATGTAGTCGAGGCCACGGCCAAACTCGCGGCGCAGGGCCAGCGGTCCGGGCGCCGGCGGCCGGCCACTGCGGTTGGCACTGGTCGACACCAGTGCGCCACCGAAGGTCCGGCACAGCGCCTGCACCCCCGGATGCGCGCTGACGCGCACGGCAATGCTGGCATGCCGGCCGCGCAACCACTCAGGCGCGCGGGTATCCGGCACCACCCAGGTGTAGGGCCCGGGCCAGGTCGCCTCGCAGGCAGCGCGCTGGGCCGCCGTCAGGCCGGTGAGCCAGCCCGCCACCTGGTCGATGCTGGCGGCAATGATAATCAGGCCTTTCGCCTCGGGGCGTTGCTTCAGGTCAAGCACACGGCGCACGGCCGCCTCGTTGAAGGGGTCACAGCCCAGGCCCCACACGCCTTCGGTGGGGTAGGCGACAACACCGCCCGCCTGCAGGAGTCGGGCGGCCACACGCAGATGCACGGCGGAAGGAAGCACGGTGGACATGGCGGCAACAGGGATGGCACGAGACGGGCGGCGATTATCCCCGAAGCCTGCGCGGATTGCGCGTGCACAGCAGGGCGCCGGCTCAGGCCAGCGCCGCCCCGCTTGCGCAACGCTCATAGCCGCCCGGTACCGCCACCACGAGGCCGGCCAGCTCCAGCTCGGACAGCGTGCGCAGCACCAGTGCCGGTGCGAGGCCGGTGCTCGCGATCAGCCAGTCGGCATGACGGCACTCCTGGCCCAGCGTGCGCAGCAGCAGGCGCGCCTCGCGACTGACGGCGGGTGCGGGCGCTGCCGGGACCGCAGGCATGGCCAGCTGCTCGCGCAGCAGGCCCAGCATGGGCGGCAGGTCGGCGAGGATCTGGGCGCTGTCGGTCACCAGCGTCGCCCCGTCGCGGATCAGCTGCAGGCAACCGCGTGCCTGCGGGTGGTGACGCGAGCCGGGCAAGGCCCAGACCAGCCGCCCCTGCTCGGCGGCCAGCCGGGCCGTGATCAGGGAACCACTCTCCGGCGCCGCCTCGACCACCAGCACGCCGAGCGCAAGGCCGCTGATCACGCGGTTGCGGCGCGGGAAATTCGGCGCCAGCGGTGCCGTGCCGGGGAGAAACTCGCTGGCGACAAGCCCGCCGCCGGCAATGATGTCGGCATGCAGGCGGCGGTGCTCGCGCGGGTAGGGCGTGTCGACGCCGCTGCCGAGCACGGCCAGCGTGCGGCCGCCCGCCGCCAGCGTGCCGGCATGGGCCGCGCCGTCGACACCGCGCGCCATGCCGCTGGTGATGACCAGGCCGGCCCGGGCCAGCTCGCCGGCCAGCACCCCGGCGTCCGTGCGCCCGCCATGCGAGGGCTGGCGGCTGCCGACAATCGCCAGCTGCGGCAGGGCGAGCAGGCCGGCATCGCCGCGAAGGAACAGCAACGGCGGGGCATCGGCAATCTCGCGCAGCAAGGGCGGGTAATCCGGGTCATGCAGCGTCAGCAGCACCGCCCCCGGCCCCTCGCACCAGGCCAGATCGGCGTCCAGCGCCCGCTCCAACTCGTCACAGGGGCCAGGCTCGCGCGCCTGCCAGGCCGCCAGCCGGGCCGCGCCGGCAGGACTGACGCCGGCCGCGCGCCATTGCGCGGGACTCGCGGCCAGCATGGCCGGCACGTCCGGAAACACCGCCTGCAGAAAATGGAAAGCCTGGGAGGATTGCTGCAGCAGGCGCCACAGCAGCAGCCAGTCGCGAAGAGCGACGGCCTCGGGGGAGGTCAGCATGGCATCCTTGCCTCTTGCGATTGCCCATAAAAAACGGGCTGTCGAAACAGCCCGGTTCACCTGAAGAAACGTGTCAGCCCGCGGACATCCTGTCCAGTCGGGGGAATTACTCAGTCGCCCTTGATCGGCGGGCGGATCTCGTCGCCTTCCTTGATCGGGCGGGTGGTGCGCAGCACCAGTGCATAGCTGACACGCGGGAAGGTGCGGAACACCATCGCCAGACCGGCACGCTCCGCCGGCAGCTTCACATAGTCCTGGCTGACGCGGTCGCGGATCGTCGAGCCCTTCTTGTACAACGCAAAGGTGTGGCCCTGGCGCACGCCGTCGTGCTCGCCACGGTTGACGACGATGACGCTGTACTGCGCACCGGCGGAAATGCTGTTGAAGATGCGCAGCACGCTGCCCGGCTTCACGCCGTCCGGATTGCTCGGGTGGAACACCGACGACACACGCTGGCTTTCGATCGGCAGCAGCTTGTCCTCAATGCGGATTTCCTGGGTGGTGCGGGTCACTTCCAGGGTGCCGACATCACCATTGAGCGCGACGATCTTGCCGGCACCGATGTCCTCGGCCTCGTAGCCCAGCACTTCCTTGGTGTCCGGATCGATGTAGCGCACGCCGGCGCGGTAGACGCCATAGGCGGTTTCCGGCTCCAGCTGCTTGTTCTTGTTGCGCGCATACAGGCGGTCACCGCTACCCAGGATGATGCGGGTATCGCTGCCCGCCATCACGTACGGCGCACGGTCCAGCTCACCCTTGGTGACGACGCGCGAATGGTTCAGGAAGCGCTGCACTTCCTGCAGCGGAATGGCAGGAATGGCGAGGGTCAGCGGCACTTCACGCACGCGCGGGTGCAGCTTGTAGTCATTGCCGGAGCCGGAGAGCTTCTGCACATTGTCGAGCGGCGGCAGGCCGCTGATCACGCGGTCGGCGATCTGGGCGCAACCGCCGCCCTGGTCGATGGCGACCATGGCCCGGCCCTTGATGCTGCACAGCAGCAGCACGTCGCCCGGATAAATGAGGTGGGGGTTGTTGACCTGCTGGTTGGATTCCCAGATTTCCGGCCAGCGCCACGGGTCGCTCAGGTACTTGCTGGCAATGCCCCAGAGGGTGTCACCCTGGACCACGGTATAGCGCTCGGGCGCCGAATCCTTGACCTCGACCGGTGCTTCCGCCTGCACCGCGCCGGCCAGCAGGCAGGCGGAAACGATTCCCAGGAGACGTTTTTTCATTATGGTTTCCCTTCTGGCTGGGCAGTCCGTAGCGGGCCGCGGCCGGTCGCAATTTCGGGTGGCGACCGTATAATAGGCCAAAGCCTGACCACGCTCTGTGACGCAATAGCCAGACTTTTACAGTAACTTCATTGCCTTAGCAAGCATTCTTGGGACATTACTCCAAGTGCTGCGCCCCGACCGGATCGCCTAAAAAACCGCCATGGCCCTGCTCCCCATCCTGGAATTTCCCGACCCCCGCCTGCGTACCAAGGCCAAGCCGGTCGCCAGCGTCGACGCCGGCATCCGCCAGCTCGTCAGCGACATGCTGGAGACCATGTACGAGGCCCAGGGCATCGGCCTGGCGGCCAGCCAGGTCGACCGGCATGTCCAGGTCATCGTCATGGACCTGTCGGAAGACAAGAACGCGCCGCGCGTGTTCATCAACCCGGTGATCACGGCGCTGGGCGAGGAAAAGGCGCCCTATGACGAAGGCTGCCTGTCGGTGCCCGGCTTCTACGAGACGGTGGAGCGCCCGGCGCGGGTGCGCATCGAGGCGCTGGACCGCGACGGCCAGCCCTTCAGCGAGGAAGCCGACGGCCTGCTGGCGGTCTGCATCCAGCACGAGATGGACCACTTGAACGGCCGGCTGTTCGTGGACTACCTCTCCAGCCTGAAGCGCGAGCGCATCAAGAAAAAGCTGGAAAAGCTGCACAAGCAGCAAGCCTGACAAGCCCTCCCGAGACAGCGAGCACTCACCTCCTTGGACAGTCCCTTACGTATCGTCTTTGCCGGCACCCCCGAGTTTGCCGCCGAAAGCCTGAAGGCCCTGCTGCAGCAGGGCGAGCATGACGTGGTTGCCGTCTACACCCAGCCCGACCGCCCGGCCGGCCGCGGCCGCGAGCTCAAGGCCAGCCCGGTCAAGCAGCTGGCCGAGGAGCGCCGCCTGCCGGTGTACCAGCCGGCCAGCCTGAAAGACCCGGAGGCGGTGGCCGAGCTCGCCGCCCTGACGCCGGACCTGATGGTGGTGGCCGCCTACGGCCTGCTGCTGCCGCCGGACGTGCTGGGCATCCCCCGCCTCGGCTGCCTGAACGTGCATGCCTCGCTCTTGCCGCGCTGGCGCGGCGCAGCACCCATCCAGCGCGCCATCCTGGCCGGTGACCGCGAAACCGGCATCACCATCATGCAGATGGACGCCGGCCTCGACACCGGCGCCATGCGCTACATGGAGCGCTGCCCGATCTCGCCCAACGACACCGGCGGCAGCCTGCACGACCGGCTGGCGCTGCTCGGCGGCGAGGCGCTGGTCGCCGCGCTCGAGCTGCTGGTGGCAGACGAGCTGCCGTCGGCGGCCCAGAACAATGACGAAGCCACCTATGCCCGCAAGCTGTCCAAGGACGAGGCCCGCCTCGACTGGACGCAGCCGTCCGAGGCGCTGGCGCGTGCCGTGCGCGCCTACAACCCGGTGCCGGTGGCCTTCACCACGCTGGCCGGCCAGGTCCTGCGCGTCTGGCAGGCGCGCGCGCTGGCCGAGACCACGACAGCGCCGCCCGGCATGATCCTGAACGCCGACCGTGACGGCCTGCGCGTGGCCGCCGGCGACGGCCGCGTGCTCTTGCTGGAAACCCTGCAACTGCCCGGCGGCAAGCCGCTCAGCGTGCTGCAACTGCTCAATGCCCGCCGCGACCAGCTCGCCGCCGGGCAAGTGCTGGGCGCATGAGCGGCCGGCGCCGCGGCACGCGCGCACTCGCCGCCGACGCCCTGGCACCGGTGCTGGCCGGTCGCGGCTCGCTGGGCGAGACGCTGGCGCCGGCACTCGCCGCCTGCCGGCCCGAAGACCGCGGCCTGCTGCAGGCACTGGTGTTCACCACTGCCCGCCATGCGCTGCACTACCGCGCGCTCTTGAAGCCGCTGCTGACCAAGAAACCCGATCCGCTGATCGAGGCGCTGCTGCTGCTCGGCCTGACGCAGCTGCGCGAGCTGCGCATTCCCGACCATGCCGCCCTCAGCGAGACCGTGGAGGCCGCGCGCGAGCTGGGCCGACCCACGCTGACCGGGCTCATCAACGCCGTGTTGCGCCGCTACCAGCGCGAGCAGGCCGCGCTCGAGGCCGGCGCGGCCAGCCTGGCCCACGGCCACCCGGACTGGCTGCTGCAACAGCTGCGTCGTGACTGGGG
>DAIRDY010000062.1:0-5738 GCA_036795935.1 Moraxellaceae bacterium
GATTTCCGGCGTCACTGCCCCCAGCGATACCGTGGTGCCGGCAGGTGCCGGAGCCGCTGCTTCGCTGTCGGCCACGGCGGCGACTGCATTGCTGTCGGCAGCGTCGGGCGCATCTGCGCTGTCGGTCGCCGGGGCAACGGCAGCGGCAGCGGCCGGTGCGGGAGCTTCTGCGGACACGGGTTCACCCTCCGGTGTCAGCAGACCTTCTTCGATCAGCACCTGCGGATCGCGCTCGCGCGGCGGGCGCGGACGACGGTTGCTGGGATGGCGGCCGCGGCGCGGACGACGCTCGCCCCCCTCGCTGGCACTGTCGGCAGCGACGGGCAGGGCTTCTGTCGCCATCGCCGTCGCGGTTACAGCTTCAGCAGCAGCGATCACCGCAGCGTCGGTGGTCTCCACCGGCGGCTGTGCCGGCTCGCGACGCTGGCGCGGTTCGCGTTCCGGACGCGGCTCACGGCCTTCACGCGGCTCACGCTCCGGACGCGGTGCACGCTCGGCACGTGGCTCGCGCGGTTCACGGGCTTCGCGGGGTTCGCGCGGCGGACGGGCTTCAGCGTTTTCACGGCCCTCGATTTCGACGCGACGGCCTTCGATGGTGGTGCGGCGGTTGCTGTCGCCACGATTGTCATTGCCTTGTGCGCGCGGCTCGCGCGGTTCGCGTTCGGCACGGGCTTCGCGGTTCTGCTCGCCACCATTGCCGCGCTGGCGGTTGTTCTGGCGGCCGCCTTCGCGACGTTCGCCACCCTCGGCGCGCTGGCCTTCGCCCCGGCCGCGACCGCGACCCTGGCCCTGGCGATTGCCGCCTTCGGCCTTCTTCGGGGCTTCGACCACCACGGGCTCCGGCTTTTCAGAGGCACCGAAGAGGTTGGACAGCCAGGCGAAGAAGCCCTGCTTGCTGGGCTCGGCAACCGCCAGCGGTGCCGGCTGCGCCGGTGCCGCTGCCGGAGCTGCCGGCTTCGGGGCCGGGGCCTGGGTCTGCGGCTGGATCATCTTCACCGCCGCTTCCTGGCGGCGCGGTTCCGGCGTGGCCACGGCCAGCACGTCTTCGGCGGCCGGCGGCTGGATGCGCTCGACCAGCTTGTAGCTGGCGACATCAGCGTTGTTGTCCTCCACCTGATCATCGCGCAGGCGGGTGATTTCGTAATGCGGGGTTTCCAGGTGCTCGTTCGGCAGGATCACGACGCGCACGCCGCTGCGTGCCTCGAGGGCGGCGATGGCGGCACGCTTCTCGTTGAGCAGGAAGGTGGCCACCGAGATCGGCACCTGCGCATTGATCTGCGCCGTGCGCTCCTTCAGCACTTCTTCCTCGATCACGCGCATGATGGACAGTGCCAGCGAGTGCACATCGCGGATGACGCCGGTGCCGTTGCAGCGCGGGCAGACGAGGCCGGTGGCCTCTTCCAGCGACGGACGCAGGCGCTGGCGCGACAGCTCGAGCAGGCCGAACTTGGAGATGCGGCCGATCTGGATGCGCGCACGGTCCATGGCCAGCGCCTCGCGCAGGCGGTCTTCCACCTGACGCTGGTGCTTGGCCGGGGTCATGTCGATGAAGTCGATGACGATCAGGCCGCCGATGTCACGCAGGCGCAGCTGGCGGGCGATTTCATCCGCCGCTTCCAGGTTGGTGTTGAGCGCGGTTTCCTCAATGTCGCTGCCCTTGGTGGCACGCGAGGAGTTGATGTCGATGGACACCAGGGCTTCGGTCGGGTCGATGACGATGGAACCGCCGGACGGCAGCTTCACTTCGCGCTGGTAGGCCGTTTCGATCTGGCCTTCGACCTGGTAGCGGTTGAACAGCGGCACCGTGTCCTTGTACAGCTTGAGCTTGTGCAGGTAGTGCGGCATCACCTGCTGCACGAAGTTGGTGGCTTCGTTGAAGGCCGACTCGTTGTCGATCAGCACTTCGTTCATGTCCTGGCGCAGGTAGTCGCGCACGGCACGGATGATGACGTTGGATTCCTGATAGATCAGGAAGGGGGCGGGGCGGCTGCTTTCGCTCTTGATCGAGGTCCACAGCGTCAGCAGGTAATCGAGGTCCCACTGCAGTTCTTCGGCGCTGCGGCCCAAGCCTGCGGTGCGCACGATGGCGCCCATGTCGCCGGGAATGTTGATGGCGTTCAGCGCATCTTTCAGTTCCTGGCGCTCTTCACCCTCGATGCGGCGCGAGATGCCGCCGGCGCGCGGATTGTTCGGCATCAGCACCAGATAGCGGCCGGCCAGCGAGATGAAGGTGGACAGGGCGGCGCCCTTGTTGCCGCGCTCTTCCTTCTCGACCTGGACAATGACTTCCTGACCTTCCTTGATGGCATCGCGGATGGTGATGCGGCCGCCGGCTTCTTTCGGCGACTTGTTGAAGTATTCGCGGGCGATTTCCTTCAGCGGCAGGAAGCCGTGGCGCTCGGCGCCGAAGTCGACAAAGGCGGCTTCGAGGCTGGGCTCGACGCGGGTCACCTTGCCTTTGTAGATGTTGGCTTTTTTCTGTTCGCGAGCGCGGTGCTCGAGGTCGAAATCGTAAAGACGTTGTCCATCGACCATCGCGACACGGATTTCTTCCGAGTGCGTGGCATTGATCAGCATGCGTTTCATGTTCTACCCAACGGGTTCCGGCACCTTTGTCAGGCAACTGGAACGCCGTCCGGCAGCGGGGACGACGTGGCAACGGCGGCAGGCGGTCCGTGGGGACCTTGCCTGTCCTGGGCTCCTGCGTGCCGGGCGGGCCGGCGTGTGGCGCAGGAACTCTGTAGCGCGTGCACTGTGCCGGCAGGTTGGCTTGTGGCCTAAGGATGTAGCCCCTTTAACCTGCCGGCGGGAAGCCGCCATGGCGGCTTCCGGAATTCGTTCGTGCCCCCTGACGGTGGCGTTCCATCTGCGTGTCGGTGCAAATGGTTTTTATCGGATGGCAATGCCATCCCTCGTGGTACTGCCGGCAGCGGGCTGCCGTTCTCATCTTGCCGGACGAACCGGCGGCGTCTGCGCAACGGGCTTGCCGGGCGCCAGATGCTAAAAGGCGAAGTCGGGAAGCTGGCGCGCAGGCGCTGTTCATGACGGTTGGGGAAGTGCATGGCTTGCGGCCTGGCCGTGCCGGAATCTGGCGCGGGGGCCGGCGGGGTGCGGACCCCGGCCGTCATGGCGTCGCTGGCTGTGGCCGGTGGACGGTCCTGCCTTCATGGGGCGGGCTCATCGCGACACGGGCGGGGCATCCTGTACAATGGCGGGCCTTTCGGCCGGCGTCTGGCGGATGAGCCCGGCGATCCGGGTCCGGTTCGGCAAGCGGCTCGCTAATGTAGCAGCAAGATTGTCGGCCGGCCAAGCGAAATCTCTTCCACCCCCTTGATTGATAAACGGTTTTTTATGGTTTCCGACGAGTCTGCCGGAGCGGCCGTGCGCCTGCTCACGGTGGCCGACGATGTGGCCGGGCAGCGCATCGACAATTTCCTGCTGCATCAGCTCAAGGGCGTGCCGCGCAGCCTGGTCTATCGCATCCTGCGTTCCGGCGAGGTGCGCGTGAACAAGGGGCGCACGCGGCCGGATTACCGGCTGTTGGCGGGCGATGTGGTGCGCGTACCGCCGCTGCGCCTGCCCGAGGCGCCGCCGCCGGCGCGTCCCGGCGCGGGCGTGATCCGTGATCTTGCGGCGCGCGTGCTGTACGAGGAGGGGGGGCTGCTGGTGCTGGACAAGCCGGCCGGCCTGGCCGTGCATGGCGGCAGCGGCGTGAGCTGGGGGGTGATCGAGGCGTTGCGCGTGGCCCGCCCCGACCTGCCCTTTGTCGAACTCGTGCACCGGCTCGACCGCGACACGTCAGGCCTGCTGATGATTGCCACCAAACGCAGCATGCTGCGCGAGCTGCATGAGCAGTTGCGCCAGCAGGGACAGGTCCGCAAGACCTATGTCGCCTTGCTCGCCGGACGGCTGAAGGGCGCCGAGCACCGGGTCAGCGCCCCCTTGCTGAAGACCGAAAGCGGTGGCGAGCGCATCGTGCGCGTGGCGCGTGACGGCAAGGAGGCGGTCACCGACTTTCGCGTGTTGGAAAGAATTGGTGAGACCACTCTGGTGGAGGCCAGTCCGTTGACGGGGCGTACCCACCAGATCCGCGTGCATGCGCAGTATCTCGGCCATCCGCTGCTTGGCGACGAGAAATACGGCAGAGACGACCTGAATCGGCACTACCGCCAGCTGGCAGGCCTTCAGCGCCTGTTCCTGCATGCCCGCGACCTGCAGCTTCGCCTGCCTGGTGCGACCAAAAAGACCGAGCTGCATTGCCTGCTGGCTGCTGATCTTGCCGCCGTGCTGGAGCGCCTGCGCCATGCCTAGTCCGCGACTGGTGGTCTTCGACTGGGACGGCACGCTGATGGACTCCGAGCGCCAGATCGTGCACTGCATGCAGATGGCGGCAAATGACCTGCAGTTGGTCGTACCAACCTATGAGGCGGTGCGCGGCATCATCGGCCTTGGCCTGCCGGAGGCCCTGGCCCGGCTGTTTCCGGAGCATGAGCCCGCACTGCGCGACGCCATTCGCCAGGCCTATGCCCGGCACTTTGTGGCCGGGGCCGGTGGCGAGAGCGAACTGTTCCCCGGTGCACTGGCCCTGCTCGAGGAGCTGCGCAGCCGTGGCTGCCTGCTGGCGGTGGCTACCGGCAAGAGCCGCCTCGGCTTGAACAGGGTCTTTGCCAAAACTGGTCTTACCTATTATTTCAATACCAGTCGCTGCGCCGACGAGACGGCCTCCAAGCCGGATCCGCTCATGCTGAATGAAATCCTGGCCGAGCTGGCAGTGTTTGCCGAGGAGGCTGTCATGATTGGTGATACCACTTTTGATCTGGAGATGGCAGAGCGTATCCGCATGCCGCGCATCGGCGTGGCTCACGGCGTGCATGACACCCATCTGCTGGAGGCGCACCGGCCGCTGGCTATCGTGAATGACCTGCACGACCTCGCGGCCTGCCTGCGTTCGCTGTAACCTCGCCGCGTTCATCAAGGAGCAATGCAATGGCTGATAATCCCTGGGGCGGTTCCACGTCCTCTTCCTCGCCGCGCGGTCGCGAATGGGACGTCCTGGAAAAGGTGGTCATGTCCTCGCTGGAGGAGCAGCGCCGGGCGCGGCGCTGGGGGGTGTTCTTCAAGCTGCTCACCTTCGCCTACCTCATCCTGCTGCTCTGGCTGATGCTGGGTCGCAGCGGCATTGGCGGTGCGGCCATTTCTGCCGAACACACGGCCATGGTCGACGTGCGCGGCCAGATTGCCGACGGCGCCGAGGCGGATGCGGCCCAGATCATGGAGGGGCTGAGGGCGGCCTTCGAGGCGCCGCACAGCAAGGCGGTGCTGCTGCGCATCAACAGCCCGGGCGGCAGTCCGGTGCAGTCGGCGTATGTCTATGACGAGGTCCGGCGCCTGCGTGCCCTGCATCCGAAGAAGAAGGTCTATGCCGTGATCACCGACATGGGAGCCAGCGGCGCCTATTACATGGCGGCCGCGGCCGACGAGATCTATGTGGCCGAGGGCAGCCTGGTCGGCTCTATCGGCGTGATCATGCAGGGCTTCGGTGTGCAGGGACTGATGCAGAAGCTGGGGGTGGAAGACCGCACGCTCACGGCCGGCGAGAACAAGGCCATCATGAGTCCGTTCGCGCCGGTGCGTCCGGAAGAGCAGGCGCACATCAAGGGCTTGCTGGATGCCATCCACCAGCAGTTCATTGCCGCGGTCCGGCAGGGGCGCGGTGAGCGGCTCAAGGACAGCCCGGA
>DAIRDY010000062.1:5838-11218 GCA_036795935.1 Moraxellaceae bacterium
AAAAAGGCGGCCGTGGTGCCGCCTTTTTCATGCGCCATATATATGAAGCATGACAATGCTCAGGGCAGGCGGATGCCCTCGGCCAGCAGGAAGTCGGTCAGCGCCATCAGCGGCAGGCCGACCAGGCTGTTCGGGTCGCGTCCCTGCCAATGGCGGAACAGCGTGATGCCCCGGGCCTCGGACTTGAAGCTGCCGGCACAGCCGTAGGGGGTGTCGGCCAGCAGGTAGCGCTCTATTTGCTCGTCATCCAGCAGGCGGAAGGCGACGGCAAAGGGCTCGACCGTGAGTTGCAGGCGCCCGCTCGCGGTATTCAGCAGGCAGAGGCCGGTATGGAAGGTCACTTCGCGCCCTGACAGGGCGCGAAGCTGCTTCCGGGCGGCTTCGTGATGCCCCGGCTTGCCAAGAATCTGTTCGTCCAAGAGCAGGGTCTGGTCGGCGCCGATGATCAGGTGCTGCGGGTACTGTGTGGCCAGTGCCAGGGCCTTGCTGCGAGCCAGTCGGCCGGCGAGGGCGGCAGCGGTTTCGCCGGGCAGCGGGCTTTCGTCGACGTCCGGGCTCTCGCAGTCGAAAGGCAGGCCGAGGCGGGTCAGCAGGAGGCGGCGGGCCGGCGAGGACGAAGCCAGCAGCAGGGGCGGGGAGGGCATTTCCGGGCTCCGTCAGTCGTGGAAAAGCCGAGAGAATACAATGGTTTCCCGTCCCGGTTTTTCTTTTGACAGGGCAGGGGCGAGTCCGTATCATCGCGCGCCTATGTCAGCCGGCACCCTGCCCCAGCAGATCGACGCCCAGAAATGGGCCGATCGCGCCGCCGAGATCCATCAGGCCTGTTCCCTTGTGGCGTTTCCTCGCGTGCGTGAGCTGGCGGCGTCGCCTGATGGCGAAGTGCAGGTTGATTGCCGTTTCGGTCGTGATGCGCAGTGGCGCCTCACCTTGCAGGGGCGCCTGCAGGCCCGGCTTGCGCTGACCTGCCAGCGCTGCCTCGAGGCCGTGACGGTGCCGGTGGATGTCGAGGTCGACCTGCTGCTCATGCGCAGCGAGGAGGATGCCGACGCCCTGGCCGACGATGCCGATTTCCTCGTGCTGGATGGCGAGGGGCAGCTGGCACTCACCGATGCGCTCGAGGACGAATTGTTGCTCGGCCTGCCGCTGGTGCCGCTGCATGATGACTGTGAAAGCGCGCATGTGAATGCGCCGCTGGAAGAGGACGAGCCGGCCGCACCGGTTCGCGAAAACCCGTTTCAGGTGCTGGCTTCGTTGAAGAAGCCGGGTGCCGGCGAAAACTGATATCCACTTTATTTGAGTGCCGGAGTAAATCATGGCCGTTCAGCAAAACCGCAAGAGCCGTTCCCGTCGTGACATGCGCCGTTCGCATGACGCCCTGACCGGCCCGACCCTCTCGGTCGACCAGGAGTCCGGCGAGACCCATCTGCGTCACCACGTGACCAAGGACGGCCTGTACCGCGGCCGCCAGCTGTTCGCGAGCAAAGACGAAGAATAAGCCGGCACAATGAGCATCGCGATTGCCGTCGATGCCATGGGCGGGGACTTCGGTCCCCGCGTCACCGTGCCTGCCGCCTTGCGCGTGCTCGGTGAAATGCCGTCGTTGCGCCTGGTCTTTACCGGCGACGAGTCCCTGATCTCCCCCCTTCTTTCCCGCCTTGCGCCCGCGGATCGCGCTCGCGTGTCCGTCGTCCACACCACGGAAGTCGTCACCATGGACGACAAGGTGGCGGTGGCCCTGCGCCAGAAAAAACAGTCATCCATGCGTCTCGCCATCAATCAGGTGCACGGGAAGCAGGTTGATGCCTGCGTGTCTGCCGGCAATACCGGTGCGCTGATGGCGGTGAGCCGCTTCGTGCTCAAGACCCATGCCGATATCGACCGCCCGGCGATTCTTGCCGCCTTGCCCACGATGACCGGCCATGTCCACATGCTGGATCTGGGTGCCAATGTCGATTCCGAGCCGCGTCACCTGCTGCAGTTTGCGCAGATGGGCTCGATTGTTGCCGAGGTGCTGGACGGCATCGAGCGGCCGCGCGTCGGCCTGCTCAACATCGGCGAGGAAGACATCAAGGGCAACGACCTGATCAAGCAGACGGACGAGCTGCTGAAGGCGTCTGATCTCAACTACATCGGTTATGTCGAAGGTGACGGCGTGTTCAAGGGGCATGCCGATGTCGTGGTCTGTGACGGCTTTGTCGGCAACATTGCGCTCAAGTCTTCCGAAGGCGTGGCGAAAATGCTGGCCGGCATGATCCGCGAACAGATCGGCCGCAACTGGCTGACGCGCATCGTCGGTGCGCTGGCCTATCCGGTGTGGAGGGGGCTCAAGCACGAGATGGATCCGGGCCGCTACAACGGCGCCAGCCTGGTCGGGCTCACCGGCATTGTGGTGAAAAGCCATGGCAGTGCCGACATTGCCTCGTTTGCGAATGCCGTGCGCGTGGCGGTCAAGGAAGTCGAGAAGAATGTGCCGGCGCTGATTCACGCACGCATGGGTCATGATGAGGCGGCAACGGTGCCGGCGACTTCGTAGTGGGTGGTCGAAAGTTTTTTAGTTCGCTTCTCTGGCGCAGACCCGGAAGCGCGACGCGCTGAATCCCCCACCTGTGGTGATGGATGCGCTAAAAGAATTCTTACAACTGTTGGCTGGCGGCGCTGATACTGATTGGTCATCCTTCGCCGCCATGCTCATGGGTGGCCATCACCCGTTCTTGCTGCAAGGTATTCCCCATGTCCAAGCTTGCTTTCGTATTTCCCGGCCAGGGCTCGCAGTCGGTTGGCATGCTTGCCGATCTCGCCGCGGCACACCCGGTGGTCAAGGCCACTTTCGACGAAGCCTCGCAGGCGCTGGGTCTGGATCTCTGGCAACTGGCCCAGCAGGGTCCCGAGGCCGAACTCAACCGCACTGAAAACACGCAGCCGGTACTGCTGGCGGCCAGCGTGGCCGTGCATCGCGCCTGGCTCGCTGCCGGCGGACGTGCGCCGGACTATGTGGCCGGCCATTCGCTGGGTGAATACAGCGCACTGGTGGCGGCCGGCGTCATCAGTCTTGCGGACGGCGTGCGCCTGGTGGCCTTGCGTGGTCGCCTGATGCAGGCTGCCGTGCCGGCAGGTGAGGGCGCCATGGCGGCCATCCTGGGCCTGGATGATGATGTCGTGCGCCAGTGTTGCGCCGATGCGGCCGCGGCGGGCGTGGTCGAGGCAGTGAATTTCAATGCGCCGGGCCAGGTAGTGATTGCCGGCAGTACGGCGGCGGTGAATGCCGCCATCGAAAAACTCAAGGCAGCTGGCGCCAAGCGCGCGCTGCCACTGCCGGTGTCGGTGCCCTCGCATTGCGCGCTGATGCGGCCGGCGGCCGAACAGCTGGCTGTTGCGCTGGCGGATGTTGCCTTTAACGCGCCTGCCATGCCGGTGGTGCAGAATGTCGCCGCCCGTATCGAGGCCGATGCGGATGCCATTCGTCTTGCGCTGGTCGAGCAGCTGTATCGCCCCGTGCTGTGGGTGCAGTGCATGGAGACGCTGGCGGGTCTTGGCGTCGCGCGCGCACTCGAGTGCGGTCCGGGCAAGGTGCTCTGTGGCCTGAACAAGCGCATCGTCAAAGAGATGGACTGTGCGGCGCTGGAGACTGCTGACAGCATGGCTGCTGCGCTGGCCGGCTGAAACGGAAAGCGTGCTCGGCGCGCCACCTGCCAGGTGCTGGCAGGCCAGAGGTTACCTGACAAAGAAGGAAGGACAGCATGTCGATTGAAGGCAAGATTGCCCTGGTCACCGGTGCCAGCCGTGGTATCGGCCGTGCCATTGCGCTGGAGCTGGCGCGTCGCGGGGCGGTGGTGGTGGGAACAGCGACCAGCCCGGCCGGCGCCGAAGCCATCACCGCCTACCTGAAAGAGGCGGGCAATGCCGGGCGTGGCCTGGTGCTGAACGTGGCCGATGCGGCCTCGGTTGAAACTGCACTCGCCGAAATGACGGCCAGCGTCGGCGCCCCCGTGATCCTGGTGAACAACGCGGGCATCACGCGCGACAACCTGATGCTGCGCATGAAGGACGAGGAGTGGGATGACGTGATCGCCACCAACCTGACGTCCATCTATCGCATGAGCCGTGCCTGCCTGAAGGCCATGACGAAGGAGCGCTGGGGTCGCATCATCAGCATCAGCTCGGTGGTCGGCTCCATGGGCAATGCCGGTCAGGCCAACTACGCAGCGGCCAAGGCCGGCCTCGAAGGTTTTTCGCGTGCGCTTGCGCGCGAGATCGGCTCGCGCAACATCACCGTCAATGCCGTGGCGCCCGGTTTCATCGCCACCGACATGACGCATGTGCTGTCTGACGAGCAGAAGGAAAAGATGTTGGCCACGATTCCGGCCGGTCGTCTCGGCCAGCCGGAAGAGATTGCGGCCGCGGTGGGATTCCTGGCCTCGGCCGAGGCCTCCTACATCACCGGCGTCACCCTCCATGTCAATGGCGGGATGTACATGGAATGACGCTTTCCTGAATTGCAACAAACACTTACGTTTGCCGGAGCGGTCAGCTTGCCACCCCCGGGGGGCTCCAATACACTAGCGACCGTTCCGGTGAATGGATACCGACCAACGAGGAGAAAAAGCGTGAGCACTATCGAAGAACGGGTCAAGAAGATCGTTGCCGAACAGTTGGGTGTGAAGCTGGAAGATGTCACCAACGAAGCGTCTTTCGTGGACGATCTCGGCGCCGACTCGCTCGACACCGTTGAACTGGTGATGGCTCTGGAAGAAGAGTTCGAACTCGAGATTCCTGACGAAGAAGCCGAAAAGATCAGCACGGTGCAGAACGCCATCGACTACATCGTCAACAACAGCAAGTAATTCCGCTGTTATTGCAAAAAGCCGCAGCACTGCATCCGTGGTCTGCGGCTTTTGCACGTCTGTGGTCATCATGTCGCGCGTCGCCTCATGCGTGCGCGGGCCGCAGCCAACCAGACCTGCAGGACAGGAGCAGACATGTCACGCCGTCGTGTAGTAGTGACCGGCCTCGGAATGCTGACCGGCCTTGGCAATACGGTGGATGCCACCTGGGCCGGGATTGTTGCCGGCAAGAGCGGCATTTCCAACATCGACCATTTCGATGCCAGCGCGTATCCCACCCGTTTTGCCGGGCTGATCCGCGATCTTGACCTTGATGCCTACATGCCGGCCAAGGAAGCCCGGCGCATGGACGAGTTCATCCAGTACGGCATGGTGGCCGGCAGCCAGGCGCTGGCCGACTCGGGCCTCGCAGTGACTGCAGAAAATGCGCCGCGCATCGGTGTGTCCATCGGCTCCGGCATTGGTGGCCTGTCGTCCATCGAGCGCAACAAGGAGTTGCTGATGTCGGACGGGCCGCGCAAGATTTCCCCGTTCTTCGT
>DAIRDY010000063.1:0-11146 GCA_036795935.1 Moraxellaceae bacterium
AGCCAGCGCAGCGTGACCAGCGTGGTGAGCAGGGCAATGCCGATGCAGATGGCCGCGCTCAGCGCCATGGCGCTGCTGAAGCCGGTGCGTGCGGCGGCCAGCAGCGCCTCGCCGGTGCTGCCGCCCAGTTGCGCGGCCACGGCGCTGGCGCCGCCCAGTGTGTCCTGCGCGGTGCGTGCGGCCGCGGCATCGAGCCCGGCCGGCAGGTGCTCGCGCATGTGCAGGCGGTAGGTGGCGGTGACGATGCTGCCGAGCACGGCCACGCCGAGCGCGCCGCCGAGTTCGAAGCTGGTTTCGGAAATGGCCGAGGCGGCGCCGGCGCGTTCGGGCGGTGCGGCGCTCACCACCAGATGGCTGGTCAGCGCGCCGATGGGCGACAGGCCGAGGCAGAACAGCAGGTAGCCGGCCACGAACAGCACGAAGCCGTTGTCGCCGCGCAACTGCGTGAGCAGCGAAAAGCCGACGGCGGTGATGGCAAAGCCGGTGGCCAGCACCTGCGCCACGCTGAAGCGGCGCACCAGGAGCGGTCCCAGCATGGAGCCGGCAATGAAGATCAGCCCCGAGGGCATGGTCCACAGCCCGGCCTCGAAGGGGCCCATGCCCTGCACCAGTTGCAGGTATTGCGCGAGCAGCATGAAAAAGCCGAAGGCGCTGAACAGCGCCAGCATGTTCACGGCCAGCGCGGCACTGAACAGCGGCGTGCGGAACAGCCGCACGTCGATCATCGGGTCGGCGAGCCTCTGCTGGCGGCGCACGAACACCAGGCCCACCGCGGCGCCGGCCGCGATCACCGCCAGCGGCAGCAGCGCCGGGCCGTGCTCGGCCAGGTGCTTGATGCCGTAGATCACGAGCAGCACGGCCACGATGGACAAGAGCGCGCTGGTGAAATCCAGCCGCCCGGCGTCCGGGTCGCGGTATTCCGGCAGCAGCACGGGGCCGAGCAGCAGCAACAGCGCCATGACCGGCACGTTGATCAGGAACACCATGCCCCAGTGGAAATGTTCGAGGATGAGGCCGCCCACCAGCGGGCCGATGGCGCCGCCGGCGGAAAAGCTGGCCACCCACACGCCGATGGCCAGGCCGCGCTGCTGCTCGTCATTGAACAGCGTGCGGATCAGCGACAGCGTGGACGGCGCCAGCGTGGCGCCGGCCACGCCCTGGATGGCGCGCGCGGCAATCAGCTGTTCCGCGCTTTGCGCAAAGGCGGCCAGCAGCGAGGCGGCACCAAAGGCCGCGGCGCCGGCGAGCAGCAGCTTGCGCCTTCCGATGCGGTCGCCCAGCGTGCCCATGGTGACGAGCAGGCCGGCGATCAGGAAGCCGTAGATGTCCATGATCCACAGGAGCTGCGAGGCGCTGGGCGTGAGCTCGGCCGAGAGCTGTGGCACCGCCAGGTTGAGCACCGTCAGGTCCATGGAATAGAGCAGGCAGGGAATGGCGAGCACGGCGAGGCCGGTCCATTCGCGGCGGGTGGCCCGGGGGCCGGGGGTGTAGGTCATGGCATGCAGTCTGCGCAGTCGGGAGAGCGGCGCCGGAGGGCGCACCGGCGGCCGATTGTGTCGTCTCTGCGCGGGTGTGAAAACGTCCGCCGGCTGCCCGTGGCGACCGTGCAGGCAAAAAAAAGCCCCGCCGAGGGTGGGGCGGGGCTGTAACACCACAACAAAAGCGTGTCAGGCGGTGGCGGCCTCGGCAGGTGCGCTGGCCGGCGTGTCTTCGGCCGTCACTGCCTCCACCGTGGTGGCGGCAATGTCGGCGGCGAGCTGTGCGTACTGCTTCATCAGGCTCTCGCGCGCATCCGGATCCATGTTGATCTTGTCGAGCGCGCCCTTGTAATGACGGATCACCTTCTCGTCCATGATCTTGTACCACCAGCTCGGGATGTAGGCCGGCAGCAGCATGGAGGCATAGCCGGACGGCAGCTGCGGCGCGTCTTCAAAGTGGCGCAGGGCCTGGAAGCTGCGCGTCGGATGCGCGTGGTGGTCGCTGTGACGCTGCAGCTGGTACAGGAAGAGGTTGGTCACCACCTTGTTGCTGTTCCAGCTGTGTTCCGGCTGGGTGCGCTCGTACTTGCCGTTCGCATCCTTCTGGCGCAGCAGGCCGTAGTGCTCGATGTAGTTGATGACTTCCAGCAGGCTGGCGCCGTAGGCGGCCTGGCCGGCCAGGAAGGGGATGGAGCGGCGGCCGCCGACGACGGCGGCAGTGCCGAGCACGGCAGCGGAAATCGCCCAGCCCTGCAGCAGCTCGTTGTCCTTGGACCAGAAGCTCTTGCCCTTGCGTGCCAGGCGCTCCTTCTCGATCTTGACCGACGACTTGAATCCGCCGATCACGGTGCGCGGCAGGAATTTCCAGAACGACTCGCCCATGCGGCTGGAGGCCGGGTCTTCCGGCGTGGCCACGCGCTTGTGGTGGCCGAAGGGATGCTCGACGGCGAAGTGCGTGTAGGCGGTCGGGGCCAGCGCCAGCATGGAGAGGATGCGGTCGGCGCGGCCGTGCTTGTGGCTGAGTTCGTGGCCGGTGTTGATGGCGATGCCGTTGATGGCACCCACCGACAGCGTGAGGCCGATGTAGTCCGAGAGCGGGATGTCGCGGCGGCCGGCCACCCAGGCGCCGAGCAAGGTGGCGGCGTACTGCGTGGGAATGAAGGCCTTGACGATCCACTCGTAGTACTTGTCGTTTTCCAGGCGGTCGACGGCGGATTCCGGCGGATTGCTGGTGTCTTCGCCGACCAGCTTGTCGATGGCGGGAATGATGCCGTGAATCAGCATGGGACCGGTCCAGGCCAGCGCGCGCAGCTTCTTCGGGGCAATGGCATAGGCGGAGAGTGCGGTCAGGCCGATCAGCGGCAGGGCCGGGCTGAGCAGCCAGAGGTAGCGCTTGGAATCCTTCCAGTGACTGGCGGCTTCCGTGGCCTGCTGGAGAAGTGCATCGGGCGTCTTGGCGTTCATCGGCGGGCTCCACACGGGCTTGTTCTCGTTGTGGGGCCATCTTGTCCGACACTCGTGGCGGCCGGCCAGACGCCAAAAGCCGGGAAACCTGTGTGAAACGCCGGCCAGCCCCGCGCATCCTGACAGCCGGCAATGATGCCGGCACGGATGGCAGGGTGGCCGCCGGGGCCTGGCGCCCCCGGGCCGGGCCCGGGGGCGCGGGCTTACGCGGCTGGGCGGGCCGGCTCGCTGGCGGCGCTGTCGGCGGCTCCGGCCGCGCACTCGGCGGCAATCTTCGCCGCCAGCTCGCGGTACTCGGCCATCAGTTCCTCGCGGCGCGCCGGGTCCCAGTTGATCTTGCTGAGGTCGCCCTTGTAGTGGCGGATCACCTTCTCATCCATGAGCTTCGACCACCAGCCCGGCAGGTAGGCCGGCAGCAGCATGCTGGCATAGCCGCCCGGCAGCTGCGGCGCCTCCGGGAAATCGCGCAGTGCCTGGAAGGAGCGCGCCGGGTAGGCGTGGTGGTCCGAGTGGCGCTGCAGCTGGTAGAGCACGAGGTTGGTCACCACGTAGTTGCTGTTCCAGCTGTGCTCGGGCTGGGTGCGTTCGTACTTGCCGTTTTCGTCCTTCTGGCGCAGCAGGCCGTAGTGCTCGATGTAGTTCACCACCTCCAGCAGGCTGGCGCCGTAGGCGCCCTGGGCCAGCAGGAAGGGAATGGCGCGGGGACCGCTGACCAGCACGTTGGCCGCGGTGAAGGCGCCGCAGATGGCCCAGCCCTGCAGCAGCTCGTTTTCCAGGCACCAGAATTTCTTGCCCTTGCGTGCCAGGCGCTGGGTTTCGATCTCGATGGCGGACTTGATGCCGCCGATGACGGTGCGCGGCAGGAATTTCCAGAACGATTCGCCCATGCGCGAGGAGGCCGGGTCTTCCGGCGTCGACACGCGCTTGTGGTGGCCGAAATTGTGTTCGACGGCGAAGTGCGTGTAGTAGGTCGGCGCCAGCGCGAGCATCGCGCCGATGCGGTTGTGGCGCTCGTGCTTGTGGCCGAGTTCGTGGCCGGTGACGATGGCAATGCCGTTGAGCGCGCCCACCGACACCGTCAGGCCGATGCGGTCGGCCAGCGGCACGTTGTCACGCGTGGCCAGATAGCAGCCCAGCATCGTCATCAGGTACTGCGACGGAATGAAGGCCTTGGTGATGAGGTTGTAGTAGGGATCGTTTTCCAGGTCGCGGATGGCGTCTTCCGGCGGATTGCTGGTGTCTTCGCCGATCAGGCGGTCGAGCACGGGAATCACGCCATGCACGAGCGCGGGGCCGGTCCAGGCCAGCGCGCGCAGCTTCTTCGGTGCCAGCGCATAGGCCGACATCGCGGCAATGCCGATCACCGGCAGCGCCGGGCTGAGCAGCCACTGGTAGCGCTTGGGGTCTTTCCATTTCTTTTTGTGCTGGCCGCTGCCGTGCGCTGTGGCGGCCGGGCTTGCGGTGTTCACGGCGGCCGCTTGCGGCGTGGCCCGGGCGCTGGCGGCGGCTGTGGCGGCTGCGCTGGCGGTTGGCGCGTGCGTGGCGGCCGGGGCGGCAGATTTTTTCGGCGTGCGCGGCGTGCGCGGTTTGCGGGCAGTGTCGCCTTGCAGCAGGCGGGCATCGGTGCGGGCATTCATGGGCGGGCTCCACGGTGGCATGCGGTTGTCGTGGGGCCATGCTCGCCGCGCGCCCGGCACGCAGACAGTGGCGCAACGCCAGCGAAGCTGTGTGAAACGCCGGCAGCCCGGCTGCAATTGATGCAGATCAGGATTTTGGCCGGCGTGTCGCCATGCCGCGCAACGAGGGCCGAATTGAATGAAGCGAAGGCGAGGGCGGAGCGCGCTCAGGCGCCGAGCACGCGGCGCAGGCGCATCAGGGCCGTCTCCAGCGTGGCGCGCGGGCAGCCGAAGTTGAGGCGCAGGAATCCGTCGCGGCCGAAATCGCGGCCGGGCGACAGTCCGACGCCACCTTGCTCGAACGCCGTCATCGCATCGGCCAGCCCGGTGCCGCGGCAGTCCAGCCAGGCGAGATAGGTGGCCTCGGGGCGGATCACGCGCAGGCCGCCCGCGCCATCGAGCTGCATCACCGCCTCGCGGTTGCCGCGCAGGTAGTCCAGCAGCGCGGCCCGCCAGGCCGTGCTGTCGCGGTAGGCGGCGATGGTGGCGGCCATGCCGAGAATGTTCACATGCGGCACGATGCCGTCCATCGCGCGGTGGAAGCGGCGACGCAGCGCCTCGCCCGGAATGATGGCAAAGGCCACGCCGAGGCCGGGGATGTTGTAGGTCTTGGACGGCGCCATCAGCGTGATGCTCTGCGCGGCCAGGTCCGGCGCCTGCAGCGCGAAGGGACGGTGGCGCAGGCCGGGTTCCAGGATGAGGTCGCAGTGGATCTCGTCGCTGACGACGACGAGGTCGTGCTGCCGCGCATGCGCGGCAATGGCATCGAGCTCGGCCGGTGTCCACACGCGGCCGCCGGGATTGTGCGGATGGCAGAGGAAGAGCCCGCGCGTGCGCGGCGTGTGCGCCGCGGCCAGTGCCGCCATGTCCCAGCCCCAGTTGCGGTGCTCGTCCAGCGGCACGGTGAGGCAGTCGCGCTGCATGTGTCGCGGCGCGGTGAACAGTGCCGGGTACACCGGCGTCGCCGTCACGATGGCGTCACCCGGCTCGCCGATGCTGCGCGCGGCGATGTTGAGCCCGGAGACGAGTCCGGGCAGCGGCACGATCCAGTCCGGCTGCACGGCCCAGCCGTAGTCGCGCGCCAGCGCATCGACCAGCGTCTGGGTGAATTCTGCCGTGGTGTGGCCATAGCCGAACACGCCATGGGCCACGCGCGCGGCCAGCGCCTGCTGCACGGCGGGCGGTGCCGCGAAATCCATGTCCGCCACCCACAGGGGCAGGATGTCGCCGCCGTCGGCGGCCCGGCGCTGCGCGTATTTCGCCCACTTGATGCTGTCGCTGCCGCGGCGGTCGACGGGCGTGTCGAAGTCGGTGCTGGAAACGGTGGGGGGATCGGCGTGTGGCATCGGGCTCTCCGGGCAGGCCCCGCGATGGTGCGGCAGCCATCCATCGTTGCCAAGCGGCAGTCCGTGACGTGCTCGCGGGAAGGGCAGGGCCCTGGCTGCTATCTTGTCGGGGCAGCAGTGGGGGCATGGAGCGCAGGTAACGGGCATGAGCGAGCAGGACCGGCCGCCGGAGGCGGGCAAGGACGACACGGACCGCGCGGCCGCGCTGCGCGCGAGCGAGGCGCGCTATCGCCGCATCGTCGAGACCGCGAGCGAAGGCATCTGGACCATCGATGCCGAGGCCCGTACCGATTTCGTCAACCCCAAGATGGCCGAGCTGCTGGGCTATGCGCCCGCCGAGATGATCGGCCGCCCCATGCACGACTTCATCGCCCCCGGCGAGGAGGCCGCGGCCGAACGCAACCTTGAGCGCCGCCGCCAGGGCATTGCCGAGCAGCACGATTTCCTGCTGCGCCGCCGTGACGGCCACCTGCTGCAGGTGACCATGAACACCAGCCCCATCCTGGACGAGCAGGGCCGCTACCAGGGTGCGCTGGCCATGGTCACCGACATCAGTGCCGAGCGCGCGGCTGAGGCCGCGCTGCGTGCCAGCGAGGAGCGTTTCCGCGCGCTCTGGGACGTGGCCACCGATGCCGTGCTCATCGTCGATGCCGACAACCGCATCTGCTATGCCAATCCGGCGGTGTCCGGCCTGTTCGGCTATGCGCCGGACGAGCTGGTCGGGCAGGACATGGCGCTCTTGCAGCCGCCGCACCTGCAGCAGGCGCACCGTGACGCGGTGGCGCGCTACCTGGCCACGGGCGAGCGCACGCTGGACTGGCGGCGGGTGGCCATCCAGGCCCGGCATCGCGACGGGCGCGAGCTGGCGGTGGAAATTTCCTTTGGCGAAGTGAACATCGAGGGCCGGACGTTCTTTGCCGGCTTCATCCGCGACGTCAGTGCGCGCCTGCGCATCGAGGCGCGCGAGCAGGCACGGGCCCGCGCGCTGCTGCTGATTGCCACCGATGCACCGCTTGCCGAGGTGCTGCACACCATCGTCACCGGCGTCGAGGCGCAGCGCCCGAATGCCATGTGCAGCATCCTGTTGCTCGATGACAGCCGGCAACATGTGCAGGTGGCGGCCGCGCCCAGTCTGCCGGCCTTCTACAACGAGGCCATCCATGGCGCGCCCATCGGGCCGGCGGCGGGCTCCTGCGGCACGGCGGCCTACACCGGGCGGCGCGTCATCGTCTCCGACATCCAGAATGACCCGCTCTGGGCCGACTACAAGGCGCTGGCCGCCGCCGCCGGGCTCGGCGCCTGCTGGTCGGAGCCGATACGGTCCTCCGACGGCCACGTCATCGGCACTTTCGCCATCTATCACCATGACGTGCACGTGCCCGAGCAGGGCGATCTCGACATGATCACCGAGGCGGCGCACCTGGCGGCCATCGCCATCGAGCGCGTGGCGGCGCGGCGCGAGCTGGTCAGCCTGAATGCCAACCTCGAGTCGCTGGTGGCGGAGCGCACGCGCGAACTGATGCAGGCCAAGGAGCAGGCCGAGGCGGCCAGCCGTGCCAAGAGCGAGTTCGTCTCCAACATGAGCCACGAGATCCGCACGCCGATGCACAGCATCATCGGGCTCGCGCATCTGGTGCTGAACACGGCGCTGGATGCGCGCCAGCTCGATTACCTGCGCAAGATCGACCAGGCGGCGCAGCACCTGCTCGGCATCGTCAACAACATCCTGGATTTCTCGCGCATCGAGGCCGGCCGCGTCGAGCTGGAGCAGGCCGACTTTGCGCTGGAGTCGGTCTGTGACGGCGTGCAGAGCCAGCTTTCCGAAAGTGCGGCCGCGCGCGGCCTGCGCCTGGTGTTCGCGGTGGATGCGGCCGTGCCCTCGCACCTGCATGGCGATCCGCTGCGCCTAGGCCAGGTGCTGATCAACTACATCGGCAATGCCATCAAGTTCAGTGAGGCGGGCGAGGTGGTGGTGGCCGTGCACTGCCTGGAGCGCAATCCGCACGAGACGCTGCTGCGCTTCGAGGTGCGCGACCGCGGCATCGGCATGACGGCGGAACAGATGGCGCGCCTGTTCCAGTCTTTCGAACAGGCCGACAACTCGACCACGCGCCGCTACGGCGGCACCGGTCTTGGCCTTGCGATCAGCAAGAAGCTGGTCGAGCTGGCCGGCGGCGAGGTGGGCGTGGAGAGCCGGCCCGGTGTCGGCAGCACGTTCTGGTTCACCATGCGCTTCGGGCTGGCGGCGACGACGCCGCTGCCGGCGCAGCCGGTGGCCATGCCCGATGCCGACAGCCTGCGCGGCATGCGCGTGCTGCTGGTCGAGGACAACGCGGTGAACCAGCTGGTGGCGCGCGAACTGCTGGAACATGCCGGCCTTGTGGTGGCGGTGGCCGGCAACGGCGAAGAGGCGCTGGCCGCACTGGCGGCGGCGCCCTATGACTGTGTGCTGATGGATGTGCAGATGCCGGTCATGGACGGCTTCGAGGCCACGCGCCGCATCCGCACCCATGCCGATCCGGTGGTGGCCGGCATCCGTGTCATCGCGATGACGGCGAACGCCGGCAACGAGGACCGCGCCCGCTGCCGCGCCGCCGGCATGGACGACTTTGTCACCAAGCCGATACGCCTGCCGCTGCTCTGCGCGGTGCTGGCCAGCGGCCGGCGCTGACGCGCGTTGGCGTGCCGCCCGCGGCGCGCGTTTTCCTGACTGCGTCAGCCCACCGTCAGCTTGCGTGCACCACCGGACAGCTTTTTCTTCGGCAGCGTCAGCGTCAGCACGCCGTTGTCGGTCTTCGCGCTCGCGGCGTCGGCATCGATGTCCACCGGCAGCTGGAAACTGCGCGAGACGGCGCCGTAATAGCGCTCGCTGTGCACGGCGTTGTCCTTCTGCTGGCTGTCATGCTGTTTCACCTCGGCCTGCAAGGTCACGATGTTGGCGTCGATGGTGACGTGGATGTCTTCTTTGGCCACACCTGGCACTTCGGCGGTCACGGTGTAGGCGTCATCGTTTTCGCTGACATCGATGCGGATCTTCTCCGGCGTGGGCAACGGGCTGCCGTGCAGCGGGCGCACGGAGAAGCCGGTGGCAAAGTCGCGGAACAGTTCGTCGAACAGGCTGTTGCGTGTCATCAGGGAACCCATTTTCAGTCTCCGTCTGGTCTGTTGCGGGGGGCATGCCGGCCGCGCCGGGCATGGTGATGGAGAAAAAATAGGTGCGCTTTGCCGGCTTTCAAGGGCCGGAAAGCCGGCGGGTTGATGCGGATCAAGCAAGGGCCATGGCGCTGGGAAAGCGCCGGCATTTTTCAAGCCCGGGGTGGCGGGTTCAGGGCGCCGTCAGCAGCATTTCCTGCGCGACATAGTGCTCGACCATGACGGCCAGGCCCTGGGTCAGCTCGTCGTAGCTGATCGGCGGGTTGGGGTCGGACAGGTGGCGCACCACGGCGAAGATGCCGCCGTTGATGAAGATGTAGAGCATGGCCGGCATGTGCCGGATGCGCATGTGTTCGGGGTGGTGCAGCACATGCTGCAGCGCGATCTCGGTCAGCACCTTCGCCACCGGGCCCATGTAGTCCTTGAGGTCCACGTTCAGCGCCTGGCGCGCGCATTTCAGGTAGCGCTGGTCGTTGCGGTTCAGGAATTCGCCGAACTGCCCGAGCATCAACCGTATCGCCTCGCCGATGGGCAGGCGCGCAATCTCCGCGGTCAGCGGCTTCAGCAGGGCCACCACTTCCTGCACCAGATGCTGGTTCATGGCATCGAACACGGCTTCCTTGTTGGCGAAATATTCGTAGAGCGACCCCACGCCGATGCCGGCGGTGTCGGCGATGTGGCGCGTGGTCGTCGCCGCCATGCCGCGTGCGGCCACACAGATGAAGCCGGCCTCGACAATGGCCGCGACGGTGGCGCGGGCACGTTCCTGCTGGGGTTTGCGCGGCATGCGGGGCTCCGGTGGCCGGGGGCATGGAGGGGGACTGTCGGACAGGCTTCCGAATTGAATCCGAACAAAACGTCGGAATAAGGTGACATCCATCAATGGCAAGGTCAACGCGTCCCGCTACCGGGGCCGCGGATGACGGCAAACAAGGGGATGTCCATGTTCGGCAAGAAAGTCTCGACCCAGGCGGCGGCGGTGGTCACCGGCGCCGGCAGCGGCATCGGCCGCGCCTTCGCGCTGGCCCTGGCCCGGCGCGGCGGGCGCGTGGTTTGTGCCGACATAAACCTGGCCGGCGCCGAGGAAACGGTGGCGCTGATCACGGCCGCCGGCGGCCAGGCGCTGGCCGTGGCCTGCGACGTCGCCGTGCTGGCCGAGGTCGAGGCACTGGCCGCGAAATCCGAACAGTGGCTGGGCGGCCCGGTGACGCTGGTCATCAACAATGCCGGCGTCGGTGTCGGTGGCAAGCCCATCGGCGAGATTCCCATGGCCGACTGGCAGTGGACGGTCGGCGTCAACCTCTGGGGCGTGGTGCACGGCTGCCATGTGTTCGCGCCGAAACTCCGCGCGCAGGGGCGGGGCGGCATCATCAATGTCTGCTCCACGGCGAGTTTTGCCGCGGCCCCCCTGATGGGCCCCTACAACCTGACCAAGGCCGCGGTGCTTGCGCTCTCCGAGACGCTGAAGGCGGAAATGGCCGGCAGCGGCGTGCATGTCACCGCGCTCTGCCCGACCTTCGTGAAAACCAACATCGTTGCCGCCGGCCGCATCGACAGCGACAGCTCGCAGCTTGCCGCGCGGCTGATGCAGTGGACCGGGGTGTCGGCCGACCGTGTGGCCGACACCACGCTGGCCGCGCTCGACCGCAACCAGCTCTACGTGCTGCCGCAGCTCGATGCGCGCCTGATCTGGCGTTTCAAGCGCTATGCCCCGGTCAGCTATGCCCGTGGCGCCGGCCTGCTCGGCCGGCTGTCGGCACTCGCCTCCTGAATCCGTCCCACCTCACGCAAGGGAGCACACCATGGCCTCCATCGACCTTGAAAAAATGCTGGAAAAAATCCGTGGCACGCAGTGGGCGCTGGCCGACATCGACTGGGCGGCGCCGGGTGCCGAACGCGTCACCGGCAACCCGGTGCTTTACGGCAAGCTCAAGGCCTTCATGGCCGACCTGATGTGGATCGAGCATGTCGGCGCGCGCGGCTTTGCCGCCATGGCCAAGAAGGCGCCCACCGACACGCTGCGCCAGAT
>DAIRDY010000064.1:0-4139 GCA_036795935.1 Moraxellaceae bacterium
GTCATGGCTATCCGGTGGCTACGGGGTTGCAGGGGCGGCCATCCCGGCCAGGCTCGTGCCGACTGGCGGCGTCAGAGCACGAAAACGTAAACGAGCGCGCCCAGCGCGATCAACAGTGCGCTGACCAGCACCAGCGCCAGCACCTGGGTATTGCTGTCCCAGTCGGCGCCAGCGGCCGGCGAATCATCGGCAGCGGCGGGCACATGCGGCGGCATGGTCTTGTAGAAAACGGCGGAGTCGTCAGGCAGGCGCACGTCGGTGGCATCGAAGGCCGCGGCCGGCGTGGCCGGATCGGTGGCGGTACCGCTGTCGTCAGCCGGCGCCGCTTCGCTGACACCGGCCTCCAGGGCCTCGATGATGCTGCGACGACCGGCGCGGTAGTCCTCGAAGGGCAGCTGGCCTTCGGCATAGCGGCGTGACAGCTGGCGCAGGCGCGCGTTCTCGGCAAGGTATTCGGCCATCATGCCTCTCCCAGCCGGACCACGATGACGGTCACGTTGTCACGGCCGCCGTTGTGCAGCGCTTCGTCGACCAGGCGACTGACGGCTTCGTCGGGCGCGAGGCCGAGCTTGCGGCGAATGCTGTCTTCGGGCACTTCGTTATAGAGGCCGTCGGAGCACAGCAGGTAGGTATCCCCGGCCTCCGGCGCAAACACGGCCGAATCCACGAACAGGTGCTCGCCGCCGCCGACGGCGCGGGTGATGACATTCGATTTCGGATGATGGTCGGCTTCCTGCTGGCTGATGACGCCGGCCTCGACCATCTCCTGCACGGCCGAGTGGTCGCGCGAAAGCCGTGTCAGCTGGCCGCCGCGCAGGCGGTAGAGGCGGGAATCGCCGGCCCAGAGGCAGACGCCGGTGCGTCCGGACAACAGCAGCGACACCACGGTGCTGCCCACGGTGCGGCCGCCGAGTTCGTCATTGGCATAGTCGCGCAACTGCTGGTTCACGCTCATCAGCGCCGCCTCGACCGCCTCGACAAAGTCGGCCAGCTCCGGCGGCCGCTCCATCAGCGACAGCGGATGGATGACGGCATTGCTGGCGACGTCGCCGGCGGCATGGCCGCCCATGCCGTCGGCCACCACCCAGAGACCGGCCTCCGGCCGGGCGAGCAGGGCATCCTCGTTGATCTTGCGCTTGCTCCCCACGTCGGAAGCGAACGCCGAAGTCCATGTGATCAAAACGGCCTACCTGGGCTTGGTGACACCGGCCCGAACCGGCATCTTTTTCTGTAGTGCCTGAACTTTAAAGGCGAGTTGCTTGTTTTTACAAGCAAAATGCCCTTCTAGCGCACGCGCGCAATGGCCACCCCGCCGATCAGCACGCAGACCGCAATCGGCGCGCCGGCCGCCAACAGCGGCGAAAAGTCATAGACCAGGCTGGCATGGCCGAGGAAGTCCTGGCCATAGCGGAAGAGCAGGCCGGCAAAGATGCCGGCCAGGATGCGCAGGCCCATGGTCACCGAGCGCAGCGGCCCGAAGATGAAGGAGCAGGCAATCAGCACCATGGACAGGGTGGCCAGGGGCGCCAGTGCCTTCTTCCAGAACTCGAGGAAATAGACGCCGGCCTCCAGCCCCTGCGCCTGCAGGTAATCCGCATAGCGGTAGAGCCGGGTCAGCGACAGGTATTCGGGCTTCAGCGTCACCAGGCGCAGGAAGTCCGGCGTCAGCTGGCTGGGCCAGTCCATCTGCGACTGCTGCAGCACGAGGGCGCTGCCATCGGCCTGCAAATGGGTGCTGGCGACGTCATCCAGCACCCAGCCCTGCTCGCCATAACGGCCTTCGGGCGCCAGCAGCACGGTCGCCAGGCGGCCGTCGGCACTAAAACGGTAGAGGCTGACTTCCTGCAGCCGGCCGCCGGGTGCCACGCGTCCGATGCGCAACAGCTCGTCCCCCTCGCGGTGCCAGTAGGAACGCAGGTGGCCGGCCTGCAACTGCCGGCCCAGCGCCTCGGCGCGCAGCGTCTCGGCGCGCTGCTCGGCCTGCGGCACCACCTGCTGGCCGAGGGCGAGACCGATGGCCACCAGCAGCAGCGCGGGCTTCAGCACCCACCAGACGATGCGGCCGATGCTGACGCCGGCGGCGCGCATCACCGTGAGTTCGGAATGGTTGGCCAGCATGCCGAGACCGACGATGCCGCCGACCAGCGCCGCAATCGGCAGCAGGTCATACGCGCGGCGCGGCGCCGTCAGCAGGATGAACTGCAGGGCCTGCGGCAGGCGGTAGTTGCCGCGCAGGTCCTCGAGCTCGGCAATGAAGGAAAACACCAGGTCCAGCCCGAGCAGCAGCAGGAGCACGATGGCCATGGCGGCGAGCACGGTGCGCGACACATGACGGGCCAGCAGTTTCATGCCGCCACCTCGCGTGCGCGCCAGCGCTGCCAGACCAGGCGCAGGTTCTCGGCATTGAGGATGACGAGCGCCAGCAGCAGATAGAAAAGATGCACGCCCCAGACCTCGGCCCCGTGCAGGCGCCCCTTCTCGATGCTCTTGCGCACGGCGGCAATGGCCACGACATAGCTCAGGTAGAGCAGGATGGCCGGCAACAGCTTGAGATAGCGGCCCTGACGCGGATTCACCCGCGACAGCGACAGTGCGAGCAATGCCACCACCGGCACCAGCACCGGCATCGACAGCCGCCAGATCCACTCGGCGCGTGCCTCGGCGTCATCGGCCGGCGCCGCCAGCAGGCTGGCCGTGCTGCGGCTGCGGATGCGCAGCACCGGCTCCACATCCTCCGGTGGCGGCAGGCGCATGCGGTACTCGTCGAAACAGAGCTCGCGGTAGGCCGCCTGGCCGGCCCGCACTTCGTGGCGGCATCCGGCGGTGAGCACCAGCCAGGGCTCGCCGGTGACGGCATGCAGCTCGCGCCGGCCGCGCGCGGCCTGCACCACCACCTGCAGCGCCGGGCCCTCGGCCGCCGGCTGCTCCTCGAACAGGCGCACGTCAAGCAGCTCGCGCTTGTCCGGCGACAGCGCCGCCACATAGAGCATGCGTTCGCCCACGGCCTGGAAGCGGCCGGGCTTGATCAGGTCGAAGGTGTTGCGCTCGGCCTGCGCCGCAAACAGGCGCTCGGAGGCCGCATTGCCGACCGGCGTCACATAAAGGGCGGTGACCGCCACCGCCACCGTCACCAGCAGCACCGGCAGCGCAAGATGGCCAACGATCTGCGCGCGGCTGACACCGCTGGCCGACAGCACCGCCATCTCGTTGTCGAGATAGAGCCGGCCAAAGGTGAGCAGCAGCGCGATGAACATGCCGAGCGGCACGATGAGTTCGAGAAAGCCCGGCAGGCGGTAGACCAGCACGGCAGTCAGCAGGCTGACATCAAGGCGGCCGTCGGCGGCCATGCCGAAATACTTGATGATGCGCCCGCTCATCAGGATGACCGTGAGCAAGAGCGCCACCGCGACGGTGGACGCCAGCACTTGCCGGGACAGGTAGCGGCGGATGATCACGGCGTGGGCTTGGCCTGGGTCGGGTGGAAGGAGGACGGGCGCGGGCCGATGGCATTGCCACCGCGGCAGACAGTACACTGCCCCGTCTTGCCGGCGCCGCCGGATTATCACGTCTTTGCCCTGCGAGGTCACGATGGAATTCACGCTCAAGCCCTCCGCCCCCGCCACCGAGAAAGCCGGCGCCGTCATCGTCGCCCAGTGCGCCGACGCACTTTCGCCCGCCGCACAGGCACTGGACGCGGCCTCGGGCGGCGCCCTCGCGAAGGCACTGAAAGCCGCCGGCTTCGAGGGCAAGCCGGGGCAGACCCAGGCCCTGTTCGCCCTGCCCGGCATTGCCGCCGAGCAGGTGCTGGTGGTGGGCACCGGTCCCGCCGCCGAGCTCGACACCCGTGGCCTGCAGCGCGCGGCCGCCGCGGCGGTGAAGGCGCTGGCGCGCAGTGCGAAAAAAGCCGTCAGCCATCTGGCCGAACTGGAGGTAAAGGGCCAGGACCTGAATGCCCGCCTCAGTGATGTCGTGCGCGCCAGCCTCGAGGCCGCCTACCGCTTCGACGACTACAAGAGCAAGAAAGGCAACGGCGACGGCCTGGCCCAGCTCGTGCTGGCCGTGCCGGACAAGGCCGCCGCCACCGCCGGCAAGCCGGCCGTGGCCTGGGGCCGGGCGGTGGCCGCCGGCGTCAACCGCGC
>DAIRDY010000064.1:4239-10948 GCA_036795935.1 Moraxellaceae bacterium
GCCGGCATGGATGAAATGAAGTTCGACATGGGCGGCGCCGCTTCGGTGTTCGGCGTGATGCAGGCGCTGGCCGAGTCCGGCCTGCCGCTCAACGTGGTGGGCGTGCTGGCCTGTGCCGAGAACATGCCCTCCGGTCGTGCCACCCGCCCGGGCGACATCGTCACCACGATGTCCGGGCAGACCGTGGAAATCCTCAACACCGACGCCGAAGGCCGCCTCGTGCTCTGTGATGCGCTGACCTATGTCGGCCGCTACAACCCGGCCGTGGTCATCGACGTGGCGACGCTGACCGGCGCCTGCGTGGTCGCGCTCGGCAAGGTGGTCTCCGGCCTGTTCTCGCCCTCGGACGCGCTGGCCGACGCCCTGCTCGCCGCCGGCCAGCAGAGCGGTGACCGCGCCTGGCGCATGCCGGTGTGGAACGACTACCAGGACATGCTGGACTCGCCGTTTGCCGACATCGCCAACATCGGCAACGCGCCCAACGGCGGCGCCATCACCGCCGCCTGCTTCCTCGCCCGCTTCACCAAGGCCTATGAATGGGCGCACCTCGACATCGCCGGCACCGCCTGGCTGTCGGGCGCGGCCAAGGGCGCCACCGGCCGCCCGGTGCCGCTGCTGCTGCAATACCTGAAGAACCGCGTGGCCTGATGGACATCACCTTCTACGTACTGGCCGACACCGACCCGGCGCAGCGCCTGCACACGGCCTGCCGCCTGGTCGAGAAAGCCTTTCGCAACAAGCACCAGGTGTTCGTGCGCGCGGCGAGCCGCGCCGAGGCCGAGCAGCTCGACGAGCTGCTGTGGACCTTCCGCGCCGAGAGCTTCATTCCGCACCACCTGGTGGGCGAAGGCCCGACCCCGCCCCCGCCGGTGCGCATCGGCTGGGACGGCATTCCTGCCGAGGCCCGCGACCTGCTGATCAACCTGCATGCCGAGGCGGCGCCCGAGCCGGGCCGCTTCCGCCGCATCCTCGAGATCGTCGGCGGCGACGACGACCTGCGGGCGCCGGCACGCGCGCACTGGAAGCAGTACAGGCAGCAGGGCTTTGCCGTGCAGTCGCACAACCTGTGAGCCCGCCGTGAGCACGCAGACCGTCCTCGAGCGCCTGAACATCGACCTGGGACCGGATTTCGACCGGCGCTGGCGTGCCGCACCGCGCGCGCTGCGCCGCGAACTGATCGCGGAGATCCGCTCGCTCTACCTGTTCCTGGAAGAGGACGACATGCCGCTGGCCAGCGAACCGGTGCCGGCACCGGCAAGGCCCCGGCAGGACAGCCTGTTCGACACCCCCGCGCCCGCCACCACAGAGAACGGGCGCGCTGAAAATCCCTTCCTGCCGCGCAGCGTGCTCGACCGCCTGCAACAGAGCCAGCAGCAGGCCAAAGGCCAGCTGCAGGGCCTGCTGAAAGCGCAGGCCGCCCCCGCCGCCAGCCACGAACAGGTCGACCTTGAGCGCGAGCTGCGGCTCAAGCTCGGCCCCGTCATCGAGACGCTGATCGACCAGCACATGGAACAGATCCGCAGCGAACTGCGCGTGCGCCTGCGTGCCGAGATGGACCGGCTGATCGCGGCGCACGTGCGCAAGAGCTGACCGCCGTCTCGGCAACGCCGGGGGCGAGCTGCTACTGTCGGCCTCGTGCGGCCCGACCGCGCAGGATGCCGCGCGGGCCCGGCCCGCACGGTCATCCTGCCCCGGCCTGTCACGCCCCCTCAGCCTGCCCACACGGACGCCACAGGCGGTAGCCATGACTTTTGTTTTTGCCCTGGGCCTTGCCCTCGCGGTGCTGATTGCCGGTTTCTGGGGCGAGGATGGCGTGTTTGCCGCCCTCGTTGCCGGCCTCGGCCTCGGCGCCTGGTTCAGCCATCTGCTCGACCGCCGCATCCGCGCCCACCGCAGCGAGACGGCGCCGCCGCATGTCGACGCCGCGCTGCAGGACATCCACTGGCGGCTGAAGCGGCTGGAAGACGCCGGTGCACTCGGACCCTCGCCGCTGGAAGCGGCCCGTGCCACACCGCCTGCGCCCACCGCCAGCCCGGCGCCCGTCGTCAACCCCGCCGCCCCCGAAGCGGTCGACCTGACGCTGGACCCGGCCCTGCTCGCGCCGGCGCCGCCTGCGGCCGGAAACGGCTGGCATGCGGCACCGATCCCGGCAACGGCCAGCGCGCCCGCCGGGCCGGCCGCCCCCTCCGCCGTCGAACGCCTGGTTGCCAGCGCCCGCGACTGGCTGCTGGGCGGCAATACCGTGGTCCGCGCCGGCATCGTCATCCTGTTCTTTGGTGTCGCCTTCCTGCTCAAGTTCGCGGCCGAGAATGCCGTGCTGCCGCTGGAGCTGCGCGTGGCCGGCGTCGGGGCCGGTGCCATCGCGCTGCTCGGGCTCGGCTGGCGCCTGCGCACGGCGCGCCGCGCCTACGGCCTGGCACTGCAGGGCGCCGGCATCGGCCTGCTCTACCTGACGCTGTTCGGTGCCTTCCGCCTCTACGCCATGGTGCCGGCCGGCGTGGCGCTGGCGGCCATGGTCGCGGTCTCGCTGTTCTCGGCGGTGCTGGCCGTGCGGCAGGACGCACGCGCGCTGATCGCGCTCGGCGTCTCCGGCGGCTTTCTGGCACCGGTACTGGCCTCCACCGGCAGCGGCAACCATGTCGCGCTGTTCTCCTATTACGCGGCACTCAACCTCGGCATTTTCGCAGTGGCCTGGTTCAAGGCCTGGCGGCCGCTGAACCTGCTCGGCTTCGTGTTCACCTTCGGCATCGGCCTCGTCTGGGGCGCCAGCGCCTACCGGCCCGAACACTTCGCCAGCACCGAACCGTTCCTGATCCTGTTCTTCGCCATGTTCCTGGCCATCTCGCTGCTGTTTGCGCAGCGCCAGGCCGACAACGCCGGACACTGGCTGGAGGCGGTGACGGCCGGCCGGCTGCCGCCGCGCATTGTCGACAGCACGCTGGTCTTCGGCCTGCCGCTGGTGGCCTTCGGACTGCAGGCCGGGCTGGTGCGCGGCATGCCGTTTGCGCTCGCCTATTCGGCGCTGGCGCTGGCTGCGCTCTATCTCGGTCTCGCGCGCTGGCTGCAGGCACAGGGCCGGACCGACCTCGGGCTGCTGCAGGAAAGCTTTCTCGCGCTCGGCGTGATCTTTGCGACGCTGGCGATTCCGCTGGCGCTGGATGCGCGCTGGACCTCGGCGTCCTGGGCGCTGGAAGGCGCGGCACTGGTCTGGGTGGGCGTACACCAGCAACGGCGGCTGGCGCGCGCGGCCGGCCTGCTGCTGCAACTGGCGGCGGCCCTGGCCTATGTCGCGCAGCAGGCCCCGCCGGCCCCGCTCTTGCCGGTGCTCAACAGCTGGTGCGTGGGCGCGGCACTGATCGCGCTGTCGGCGCTGTTCTCGGCCTGGCAGCTGTCCACGCGCGGCCGCGAACACCTGCCGGCGGCGGAGCGCGCCGGGGCGCTCGTGGTCCTGCTCTGGGGCCTGCTCTGGTGGCTGGTGGCCGGCCTTGGCGAAGCGGATCGCCAGCTCGCACCCGCGGCTGCCTCGGCCGTTGCCGTGGCCTTTGTCGCCCTCACCGCCGCCGCCTTCAGCCTGCTGCAGGCAAGGCTGGACTGGCCGCAGGCGCGGCTGCCGGCGGCCGGACTGCTGCCGGCGCTGGCCCTGCTGCTCCTGTCGCAGCTGACCGCCAGCGGCCACCCCTTTGCCGGTGGCGGCGCGCTGGCCTGGCCGCTGGCCTTGCTGCTGCACGGCTGGCTGCTGCGTCGCCACGACGGCGATGCCGGCCTGCAGGGCTGGTACGGGTTTGTGCATGCCCTCGGCCCCTGGGTCGTGGCCGCGCTCGGCAGCCGCGAGCTGCTCTGGCTGGCGCAGCAGCAGGAGCTGGCCTCGGGCTGGCGTGCGCTGGCCCTCGTGCTGCCGCCGGGACTGGTGCTGCTGGCCGCCAGCCAGCCGCGGGGCCTGGACACCTGGCCGCGCCAGACCTTTGCGGCGAGCTACCTCGGCTGGGGCGCCTGGCCACTGCTGGCCGGGCTCACCTTGTGGAGTCTTGCCAGCAACCTGTTTGTCAGTGGCGCCGCACACCCGCTGCCCTATCTGCCGCTGCTGAACCCGGCCGACCTCGGCCAGGCCTTCGCCCTGCTGGTCGTGCTGCGCTGGGCGTTGCTGCTGCGCCGGCAAGAGGCAAGGCTGCAACTGCCGCTGCCCGGCCGCTTCTGGCAGGCCGTGGCCGGCGCACTGGTTTTCCTGTGGCTGAACGCCATGCTGCTGCGCACCATCCATCACTGGGCCGGCGTGGCCTACACGCTGCCGGCGCTGCTCGACTCGATGCTGGTACAGGCCGCGCTCTCACTGTTCTGGAGCGTGCTGGCGCTGCTGCTGATGCTGGGCAGTGCACGCATGCAGCAACGTCCGCTCTGGCTGCTGGGCGCCGCGCTGATGGCAGTGGTGGTGGCCAAACTGTTCCTGGTCGACCTGTCCAGCATCAGCGGCATGGCGCGCATCGTGTCCTTCATCGGTGTCGGCCTGCTGATGCTGCTGATCGGCTACCTGGCCCCGGTGCCGCCGAAAACCGCCACCTCTGACCGCTCCAACAACACCGGCAATGCAGCCGCCGCCGGCGGCGAGGAGTCCTGATGCGCCGCCCGACCCTGCCGCCTGTCTTTTTCCTGCTGCTGCTCGGCGTCGCACTGCCGGGCCATGCCGAACGTCCGGCCGCGCACGTGAACGACACGATGCAGGACTATGCCAGCGGCATCCCGCTGCACACCGCAGGCAATGCCCCGTTCTACCGCGTCGAGCTGCCGTTCGCCGTGTACACGCAGGCGCGCCCGGACCTCGCCGACCTGCGCGTGTTCAACCAGGAGGGTGAGCGCCTGCCGAACGCTCTCGGCGAATGGCGCGAGGCAACGACACCGGTCGTGGCCGAAACGCGCGCGGTGCCCTGGTTTCCGGTGCCGGGGGCGCCGGCGCGCGGCTTTGACGGCCTGCAGGTGGACATCCGCCAGCACCGCGACGGCCGCGTGATCGCGCTGCAAAGCCGGCTGCCGGCCAGTGCCGCCGCCGGTGTGGCCGGCTATCTCATCGACCTGTCGGCGCTCGCGACACCGGTGCAGGCACTGCAGCTGGACTGGCCGGCCGGCGCCACGGTGAACACCCGCGTCCGCCTCGAGGCCAGCGCCGACCTCGCCAGCTGGTCGCCACTGGCCGAAGGCCCGCTGCTCGACATGCGCCACGGCGGCCAGCAGTTGCAACTCCGGCGCATCGGCTTTGCGCCGGCGCGGCACCGCTATCTGCGCCTGGCCACGGACACACCGCTGCCGGCGCTGACCGCCGTGACGGCGGAAGTGCTGCCGGCCGACAGCCGCACGGCCCCGCCCCTGCGCTGGCATGAAGTGACGGCGCGCGCCGGCGACCAGCCCGGGGAATTCCGCTTCGATCTGGGCGCCTACCTCGAGGCCAGCCGCGTCGCCGTCGTGCTGGCCGGGGACAACCGCGTGGTGCCGGTCGAACTGCTGGTGAAGGCGCGCGAGAAGGATGCGTGGCGGCCGGTACTGCAGAGCGTGGCCTACCGCCTCGACCAGGACGGCCGCCGCATCGACAGCCCGGCGCAGGACATCGCGCCGGCGGCCGGTCGCTACTGGCTGCTGCGCATGGACCCGCGCGCCGGTGATGCCGGCCCCGGGCTGCCGCGGCTGCGCATCGGCTGGACGCCACAGCAGCTGGTCTTTCTGGCGCGTGGCACGCCGCCTTTCCTGCTCGCTTACGGCAACCGCGAGGCAGCGCCGGCACAGCTGCCGCTGGCCAGCCTGCTGCCGGCCTACACCGCGGGCGCCGAAACCCGGCTGCCCGCCGCCACGCCCGGCGCGCCGGTCGCACTGGGCGGCCGCCAGGCACCGGCCGCCGGCCAGGAAGACCACGCGCCGGTGGACAGCAAGCGCCTCGTGCTCTGGGGCGTGCTGCTGCTCGGCGTGCTGGCGCTGGCGCTGATGGCGCGCAGCCTGCTGCGCGAGAGCCCGCCCCCGGCCTGAACAGCCTGCCGGCCGGGCAATTCCGATATAATCGCCGGTTCTTGCGGCCTGCCGCCCCTCATTTCCCCGATTTGCCGAGCCCGTTGTCCATGAGCATGGAATCCGCCTACAACCCCGCCGAACTCGAACGCCACTGGTATGACAGCTGGGAGCGCGCCGGCTACTTCAAGCCGAGCGGGGAAGGCACGCCCTACTGCATCATGATCCCGCCGCCCAATGTCACCGGTTCGCTGCACATGGGTCACGGCTTCAACAACACCATCATGGACAGCCTCATCCGCTATCACCGGATGAAGGGCCACAACACGCTGTGGCAACCCGGCACCGACCACGCCGGCATCGCCACGCAGATGGTGGTCGAGCGCCAGCTCGGTGCCGAGGGCATCACCCGCCACGATCTCGGCCGCGAGAAATTCCTGGAAAAGGTCTGGGAGTGGAAGGAGAAATCCGGCGGCACCATCACCGGCCAGATCCGCCGCCTGGGCTCTTCCGTCGACTGGTCGCGCGAACGCTTCACCATGGACGAAGGCCTGTCCCGCGCCGTGCAGGAAGCCTTCGTGCGCCTGCACGAGGACGGCCTGATCTACCGCGGCAAGCGCCTTGTCAACTGGGATCCCAAACTGCACACCGCCATCTCCGACCTCGAGGTGCTGTCCGAGGAAGAAAAGGGCTCGATGTGGCATTTCCGGTATCCGCTGGAAGA
>DAIRDY010000065.1:0-6931 GCA_036795935.1 Moraxellaceae bacterium
TTCAATAGCGCGGCACTTTAAAGTCCCATTCACACCCGAAAGATCGACATCCCCACACGACACAACGCCCCGAAACCGGGGCGTTGTTTTTTAACTCACCACCACAGGCATCCGGCTACGGGCAGCCGATCGCCGCATCCGTGCCGCAGACGGCGCCGGCGCGTATCCAGCTGACGAGGGTGTCGTAGACATCCTTGTCGGCGGGCACGGCGGTGTTGATGAGCTGGCCGCCGCCGTGCATCAGGCTGGTGGGCTTGATCAGCAGCTTGCTGTTTTCGGCGTCGCGCAGGTCGACACGGGCCATCACGCGCCGGTAGAGGCCGGCATCGCGCGTCCACGTCACCGGGATGCCCTTGTAGCCGCCGGTGCTGCCGCCCAGGCTGTGGCAGGTGATGCAGGTGGTGGTGCCGTAGCTTTCCAGCAGCGGCAGCACGTCGTCGGCGAAAGTGAGCTGCGTGGGCGACTTCGCCAGTGCGCTGTCCACGGTAATGGTCTGCTGGCGGGTGTCACTGCCGAAGCCGTTGCGCACGGTGAGCGCGAGCACATAGCTGCCGTTGCCGGGCACCACGAGGCGCGGACGTGCGGTGCTGGCGTCCTGCAGGCTGGCGCCGCCGGGGCCGCCCACGATCTGCCATTCGTAGCTGGCGGCGTAGTGGCTGGCGGCGCCGTCCAGTTGCACCACGTTGCCGGCTTCGGCTTTCACGCGGCGGCTGGCACCGGGGCGCGCCACCGGATGGCCGGGACGAATCACGCGGCCGCTGCTGTCGAACAGCGTGGGTTCGCTCAGGTAGGACGCAAGCAGCGCCGGGCCCTGCTCGGGCTCGCGCCAGAAGCGCTCAAAGTTGCGTAGCGACATGGGCATGATGCCGCGGCGATAGACGTAGTCGATGATGCGCTCGCGGAAGCTGATGAATTTCTCGTAGCTGGAGAAATTGATGGCATTGGCCAGGCTGACCTGCTCGCCGCCGACCGTGACGGTAATGCCCTCACCCACTGAAGTGCCCTGCAGGGAGTGGCAGGCAATGCAGTGCGGCTCGATCACGGTCTTGTACAGATGCGCCACGCCATCGGGACGGCCGGCCTTTTCCTGCCAACCCGGCGGCACGGCGGTGTCGTCATGGGTCAGGCCGTGGTAGCGGCCACCGTACAGGTCTTCGGCAAAGGCGGAATTCCACTGCCCGGCATTGATGGCGGCATTGTTGATGTCGCGCGCCCCCATCACCGCATACGACTCGGCCACATACTGGTTGAGTAGGCGCAGCGCCGATTCCTGGTCGCTGCGGCGGAAGCCTGCGCGCGCGGAATAATCGAACAGCGACACATCCAGCAGGTTGAGCTTGGCGGAGCGCAGCGACTGCGCGGGGAAGCTGCCATCGGGATTCAGCGGCAGCGTCTGCCCGCCGTGGCAGGCCCAGCACATGCCGGGCATGTGCTTCACGCCACGGCCGTCGAGGTCGGCCGAGGCAATGCGCCGGCCACTGGCATCGAAGGTGAAAAACTTGTTGATGGCAATGCTGCCGTTGTCGCTCGGGCCGTCCTCGTCGGCGGGGCTGAACTCGATGGCGTTGGTACCCTGGAAAAAGCGGCGGTCCTGGTCGATGGCAGCCTCGACGTTGATCGGGCCGTAGTTGGCGCTGCTGCCCGGCTCCACGCGCACCACGTAGTTGTCGACGAAGATGGCGATGCGGCCGTCGGTGCCGCGGCGGTAATACATGTCGCGGCCATAGCCAAGATCGAAGGCATCGCGGAACACGACATGGCCCTCGACACCGCCGGGCTGGCCGAAGCCGTTGCGCGCCTTCCAGTCGGCCAGCGTGGTGCGCTCGCCCTCTGGATCGACAGCCGCGTAATAGGCCTCGCCGTAACTGGCCGAGCTGATCAGGCTGAGCGGCTTGAAGATCAGCGCATGGCCCGAGGGGCCGCTGCCGGAGTCACTGGCCACCACCTGGCCGTTGCGCACCAGGAAAAGATAGCCGTCGACCGCCGACTCCAGTTCGATGCGGATGCCGCCGGCACGCGCCAGCGTGAGCGGATGGCGCGGATTGCCGGCCGCGACGGCACTGGCGCCGCCGGAAGCAGTCCAGGCGCCGGTGAGCACTTCGCTGCGGCCGTCGTCGTGGGTGATGAGCAGGCGGTAGCTGCCGCTCTGCGCCGCCACGTCGGTGGCAGCGACAATTTCGTAGTCGCCGGCGGCCAGCGGGGCCTGCGCATTCGGATAGACCAGGAAGGAATTGGGCGTTTCCAGCGGCAGCACCGGGCGGCTCTGCTCGGTGTCGTCACCACCAAAGCAGCCGGCCAGCAACGGCAGCACAAGAAATACGGAACGCAGCGCACGCATGGTCAGAACCTCCCCAGCAGGCCGGCACGCACGATGGTGCGCTCGTAGCTGATGCCGCCCTCGGCCTCGACATTCACCTGCTGCACGGACAGGTCGGCGGAAATGTGGTGGCCGAAGCCGCGGTTGATGCCGAGCACCAGCGAATGGGTGTCGGCCTTGAGCCGGTAGGCCACCCAGTTGCCGCAGAAATCGGCATTGAAGGCCTGGTCGGGCTCGAAGGCCTCGGAGGCGGCAATCAGGTAGTAGTTGTCGGTGGCCGGCGTGCCGTTGCAGAACTGGAACTGCGCCGACGAGAAGGTGTCGCCGGTGATGAAGCTGTACACGCCGTAGAGGCTGACGTGCTCGTTCACCACATAGTCCATGTTGCCGAACAGGCGCGCCTGCTCGGTATCGAACACGGTGCCGTCGGACTTGCGCTGCTGCACTTCCAGGCCGGCATTGACCATCACGCGGTTGGTCAGGCGGCGCTGCACCAGGGCCTGCAGCGTGTAGAGCGTGCTGTCACGCTGGTCAACGCCGTAGTCGTCCTGCTGCACGGTGGCGATGGCCTGGTAGATGGGCGCGGTATAGCCGCGCCGTGTCTGGCCGCGGAAGATGGCCTGCCCGCCCAGCGTGGTGCGCTCCAGGCTTTCGGCCTCGAGCCAGCGTTCGGCCTCGGCAAAGGCACGCAGGTTGAGCGCGCTGTTGAAGCTGGGCGCGAGGCGCAGCGCAGCGCCCGCGGCCACGAGCACGCTCTGGTCGCGAATGATGTCGCGCTCGCGTTCGGCACGGCTGACATTGCTGTCATGCGCGAAGGTGAGTTCGCCGTCGGCCACGAAACTGATGTCGCCATCGGCCTGCGCACCGGCGGCCAGCAGCAGCCCGGCGAGCGCGACAGCGGCGCGCGTCGGGCGCCGCCACAAGCATCCTTGCATCACTTCCACTCCTTGCGGCGCGCCTGGCGCACGGTCAGGGTCATCAGGAACAGCAGCACGAACAGTGCGATGTCGGCACTGCCGCCGGTCTGGCTGCTGCGCGGGGCGCCGCCGCCCGGGGCGCGCACGCGCAGCACGGAGATTGCCCCCGGCGTGGCGCTGATCACGCCGTCGGCACGGCCGTCCGGATCGTTGGGGCCGCCGTCGCTCAGCGTCAGGCGCACGCAGTCGTGGCCGGCGGTGAGGCCGGGCTGCCACAGCGGCGAGTCGGCGGCCGGGCACTGGCCATCGACACGCAGTGTCGAGTGCAGCTGGTCATAGGCGCCGACGACGAAGGTACGCCAGCGGCCGTCGCTGCCCAGCAGGCGCCAGACGCTGCCCGGCGCCACCGTCACTGGCAGCGGAATCACGATGTGCGCGACACGCTGTGCCGGCAACAGGCCGCGCACGCCGACATCGAACACGGCACCGATGGGCACGTATTCGGCATCGGCCAGCACGCTGCCGTTGGCCGCCAGCACCGCCGTGGCATTCAGCATCAGGCCGCCGCCCTGCTGGCGCTGGGCATGGGCACCGGCATACAGCACAAGGCCGCTGTCGGTACGCACGATCTGCAGCAGGGCCGTGCCGCTGCCGTTTTGCTGCAGCATCTGCTCGGGCATGTCGACCGGGTCGAGGTAGTCCAGCAGGCCGTCGCCGTCGCTGTCGGCCAGGCCCTCCGTGAGGTCGTCGATGCCGTCACCGTCGCTGTCCACACCCACCAGCAACACCGGCTTGTTGGCAGCGACAATCAGCACCAGATCGCGGCGCACCACATGCTGGCCATCGCTGACATTGACCGAGACCGGATAGCGGCCCGCCGGCACCGCCGACAGCAGCACCGAGAAGCTCTTGCGGTCTGCGGCCAGCGTGCCGGTGAGCGTGCCCAGGTTCCAGGTGTAGGTCAGCGTGTCGTTGTTGGCGTCCGTGGCCAGCACGCGCAGCGTCACCGCCGCATCGTCCTTCCACACCAGGTTGCGACGCTGGCCGCCCTGCTCGGCATAAAAGTCCACCAGCGGCGCCTGCGGCAGTTCGCTGATCACCACAGTGTGGCGACGGCTGTTGCCGAGCACGGCATCACCGACGATTTCTTCCAGCGTGATGTCCAGTGTTTCGTCATTTTCCGGTGCGCCGTCGCTGATGGTGTTGAACACCAGATCGAGCACGGTGCTGCCGGCGGTGAAGCTCACCCAGCCCGCGGCCAGCGTGTGGTCGCCGGCCGAGGCCGTGCCGCCCAGGCTGTAGCGCACCTGCACCGGATAGCGCGGTGCCGGGCCGTTCAGGCGCAACGTGACGCGCACCTGCTGACCCTCGCCCACCACCTGCATGCCGCCCAGCGTGAGCTGCGGCATCAGGAACAGTTCCTGCTCGGCATAGCCGACATTGCCGGCACGGTCGCGCGCGGCCCAGCGGATGACGTGGTGGCCCGGGCGCAGCGGCGGCAACTGGCCGTTGCTGACGGCAACACCGTTGATGCTGTCCACATAGACCGGCAGCGGCCCGTCGATGGCATCGACTGCGGTGGCACCCAGCCCGGCCGGCGCCGGCGTGTAGTAGCCGGTGGACGGCAGCACCAGGTTGCCGTGGGAGGTCACCACCGGTGCCACCGAGTCGCGCGAGATGTCGCGGCACAGCGGATCGGCTTCGGCCGGGTTGCTGAGCGCGAAGGCGGCACAGGCAGCGTACTCGTCACCGTTGCTGATGCCGTCACCGTCGATGTCGCCAGCGGCGTCGGCGGCGTTGCGCGGATTCAGGCCGTTGGCCAGTTCCACCGCATCGGGGATGCCGTCGTTGTCGTCGTCGTCATCGCAGGCATCGCCCACACCTTCGCCATCGAAGTCTTCCTGGCCGGCATTGGCCAGCGCCGGGCAGTTGTCGCCATGATCGGCCGTGCCGTCGCCATCGTCGTCTTCGATGATGAAGGTGAAGCTGCGCGTGTCGCTGGCGCCGCCCGGATCGGCCACGCGCACCAGCACCGTGAAGCTGCCGGCCAGGTTGTTGGCCGCGTTCCAGCTGACACGGCCGGTGGCGGCATCAATGCCCATGCCGGCCGGATGCCCGCTGCCCTGCAAGGACCAGACATGGCCGGTGGCATCGTCGATGTCGCTGACCAGCATCTGCCACTCGTGCGTGGCGGTCGCACTGCGCTGCTCGCTGTCGGGCGCGGCGGTGTCGATCACCGGCGCATCGTTCACCGGCGTGACCGTCAGCGTGAACGCCTGGCTGCCACTCAGCGTGCCGTCGCTCACCTGCACCTCGACAGCCACCGCAGCATTCGAATCCTGCGGCGGCATCCAGGCGAGCAGGCCGCTGGCGCTCAGTGTCATGCCGGTCGGGCCGTTGACCAGGCTCCAGCTGATGGCATCACCGTCCACGTCCAGCGCCGTCAGCTGGTAGCTGTAGGCCGTGTCCTCGGGCACGCTGGTGATCGCGGTGCTGGTGATGACCGGTGCATCGTTCACCGGCGTGATGCTGATGGTGAAGGACTGCGTGGCGGCCTGTGCCGGCACGCCGGGCGCACCGGCATCGCTGACCTGCACCGTCACGTTCACCGCCGCCGTGGAGTCGAGCGGCGGCTGCCAGCTGATGACACCGGTGACCGGGTGGATGCTCATGCCGGCCGGCGCCGCGAGCAGGCTGAAGCTGAGCGCCTGCGCCTCGGCATCGGTGGCGGTCACGGTGTGGCTGTAGGGCGCATCTTCCAGCAGCGTGGTCAGCGGCGTGCTGGTGATGACCGGCACATCGTTGTCCGCACTCACGGTGATGGTGAAGGACTGCGTCGCCGTCACACCACCATCGCTCACCTGCACCGTCACATTGGCGTTGAAGTCGGCCAGCGCTTCCGGCGGCGTCCAGCTGATCGCACCCGTCGTCGCATTGATGCTCATGCCGGCCGGTGCCGTGGTCAGGCTGTAGCTCAGCGGCTGGCCTTCCGGATCGGTCGCACTCGCCGTGTAGCTGTAGGCCACGCCTTCGCTGCCCACCGTCACCGGCACGCTGCCGAACACCGGCGCGTCGTTGCTGGCGGTCACGGTAATCACGAAGGGCTGGTTGCTGGTCAGCACGCCGTCGCTCACCTGCACCGTCACGTTCGCCGTGTAGTTCGCGGCGGCCTGCGGTGGCGTCCAGCTGATGGCGCCCGTCGTTGCATTGATGCTCATGCCCGTCGGGGCGGCGCTCAGGCTGTAGGTCAGTGCCTGGCCTTCCGGATCGGTCGCGCTCGCGGTGTAGCTGTAGGCCACGCCTTCCGAGGCCGCCGTCACCGGCGTGCTGCCGAACACCGGCGCGTCGTTGCTGGCGCTGACGTTGATCGTGAACGACTGCGTCGCCGTGACGCCGCCATCACTCACCTGCACCGTCACGTTCGCCGTGTAGCTGGCCAGCGCCTGCGGCGGCGTCCAGCTGATGGCGCCTGTCGTCGCGTTGATGCTCATGCCGGCCGGCGCCGCCGTCAGGCTGTAGCTCAGCGTCTGGTTTTCAGGATCGCTGGCGATGGCCGTGTAGCTGTAGGCCACGCTTTCCGAGGCCGCCGTCACCGGCGTGCTGCTGAAGCTCGGCGCGTCGTTGTCGGCGCTGACGTTGATCGTGAAGGACTGCGTCGCCGTCACACCACCATCGCTCACCTGCACCGTCACATTGG
>DAIRDY010000065.1:7031-10938 GCA_036795935.1 Moraxellaceae bacterium
TGCCCGTCGGGGCGGCGCTCAGGCTGTAGGTCAGTGCCTGGCCTTCCGGATCGGTGGCGCTCGCCGTGTAGCTGTAGGCCACGCCTTCGGCGGCCGCCGTCACCGGCGTGCTGCCGAACACCGGCGCATCGTTGTCGGCACTGACGGTGAGGCTGAAGCTCTGCGTGGATTCCACATTGCCGTCGCTGACACGCACGATGACGTTGACGCTGTAGTTGGCCAGCGCCTCGGGCGGCAGCCAGCCGAGCTCACCGGTGGTGGCGTCGATGCTCATGCCGGCCGGGGCCAGATCGAGGCTGAAGGTCAGCGCCTGGTTTTCCGGGTCGGTGGCGGCGGCGTCATAGCTCCAGGCCACGCCTTCGCTGGCCGTGGTCAGCGGCGAGGACGTGAATTCGGGCGCGTCGTCGTCGGCACTCACATTCAGCGTGAAGGACTGGTCGGTGCTGAGCACGCCGTCGCTGACGCGTACCGTGACGTTCGCCGTGTAGTCGGCCAGCGCCTCCGGCGGCGTCCAGCTCACCACGCCGGTGCTGGCGTTGATGGTCATGCCGGCCGGCGCCGCCTGCAGGCTGAAGGTCAGCGCCTGCGCTTCCGGATCAGTCGCATTGGCGTCGTAACTCCAGGCCGTGCCTTCGTTGGCCACCAGCGACGGCGCGCTGGTGAACAGCGGTGCGTCGTTGTCGGCGCTGACCGTGATGCTGAAGCTCTGCGTGGCGGCCTCGATGCCGTCGCTGATGCGCGCGGTCACGTTCACGCTGTAATCGGCCAGCGCCTGCGGCGGCAGCCAGCTGATGAGGCCGCTGGCAGCATTGATGGTCATGCCGGCGGGTGCAGCGGTGAGGCTGTAGCTGATGGTGGCGCCGTCGGGGTCGGTGCCGTTGACGTCATAGCTGTAGGCCACGCCTTCGGTGGCCACTGTCACCGGCGTGCTGTCGAAGACCGGCGGCGTGTTCACGTCGCTGACCACGATGGTGAAGCTGCGCGACACCGTGTGCGTGCCGTCGCTGACCTGCACCGTCACGTCGGCATCGGGCGCCGCCACCGGCGGCGTCCAGCTGATGACGCCGGTCGTGGCGTTGATGGTCATGCCGGCAGGGAACACGCTGAGGCTGTAGGTCAGCGCCTGGCCTTCCGGGTCCGCCGCATCGACGTCGTAGCTGTACGCCACCTGCTCGACCGCAAACGTGGCATCGACCGAGGTGAACACCGGCGCATCGTTGTCGGCACTGACGTTGATGGTGAAGCTCTGGCTCACCTGGCCGTTACCGTCGCCGGCCAGCACGGTGACATTCGCCGTGTAGTTGGCAATGGCCTCGGGCGGCGTCCAGCTGATGGCGCCGGTGCCGGCGTTGATGCTCATGCCGGCCGGCGCCGTCTGCAGGCTGTAGCTCACGGCCTGGCCTTCGGGGTCGGTGGCCTGCGCACTGTAGTTGTATGCCACGCCTTCGCTGGCCACTGTCACCGGCACGCTGCCGAACACCGGCGCGTCGTTGTCGGCGCTGACCGTGATGCTGAAGCTCTGGTTGGTGAACAGGCCGCCGTCGCTGACACGCACCGTGACGTTGACGCTGTAGTTGGCCAGTGCCTGCGGCGGCGTCCAGCTGATCTGGCCGGTGCCGGCATTGATGGTCATGCCGGCCGGCGCCGTCACCAGGCTGAAGGTCAGCGGCTGGCTCTCGGGATCGGTGGCGGTGGCGTTGTAGCTGTAAACCACGCCTTCGCTGGCGACCGTCACCGGCGTGCTGCTGAAGGCCGGCGCATCGTTGTTGGCGCTGACGGTGATGCTGAAGCTCTGGTCGGCATGCACGCCGCCGTCACTCACGCGCACCGTCACGTTGGCGCTGTAGTTCGAGAGCGCCTCCGGCGGCGTCCAGCTGATCTCGCCGGTGCCGGCGTCGATCGTCATGCCGGCCGGGGCCGTCTGCAGGCTGAAGCTCAGCGTCTGGTTTTCCGGGTCGGTGGCGGTCGCCGTGTAGCTGTAGGCCACGCTCTCGCTGGCGGCCGTCACCGGCACGCTGCTGAACACCGGCGCGTTGTTGGTGGCGCTCACCGTGATGGTGAAGGACTGGTTGGCGGTCAGCGTGCCGTCCGTGGCCTGCACGGTGACATCGGCGGTGTAGTCGCTGAGTGCCTGCGGCGGCGTCCAGCTGATCTGGCCGGTGCCGGCATTGATGGTCATGCCGGCCGGCGCCGCCTGCAGGCTGTAACTCACGGCCTGGCTTTCCGGATCGGTGGCGACGGCGGTGTAGCTGTAGGCCACGCCTTCCGCGGCAGCCGTCACCGGCACGCTGCCAAAGGCGGGCGCATCGTTGTCGGCACCGACCGTGATGCTGAAGCTCTGATCGGCCGCGAGGCCGCCGTCGCTGACACGCACGGTGACATTGGCCACGTAATCCGTCAGCGCCTGCGCCGGGGTCCAGCTGATGGCGCCGGTGCTGGCATTGATGACCATGCCGGCCGGGGCCGTCTGCAGGCTGAAGGTGAGCGCCTGGGCCTCGGGATCGGTGGCAGTGGCGGTGTAGCCGTAGGCCACGCCCTCGCTGGCGACGAGGACCGGCGTGCTGGTGAAGGCCGGCGCGTCGTTGTCGGCCGTGACGTTGATGCTGAAGCTCTGGTCGGTGTGCACGCCGCCGTCACTCACGCGCACCGTCACGTTGACGCTGTAGTTCGACAGCGCCTCTGGCGGCAGCCAGCTGATGGCGCCTGTCGTCGCGTTGATGCTCATGCCGGTCGGCGCGGCCTGCAGGCTGAAGCTGAGTGCCTGGCCTTCGGGGTCGGTGGCGGTGGCGGTGTAGCCGTAGGCCACGCCTTCCGCCGCCGTGGTCAGCGGCGAGCTGCTGAACAGCGGTGCATCGTTGCTGGCGCCGACATTGATGGTGAAGGCCTGGTTGGCAGTCAGCGTGCCGTCGCTGGCCTGCACGGTGACATCGGCGCTGTAGTCGGCGAGCGCTTCCGGCGGCGTCCAGCTGATGGCGCCGGTGCTGGCATTGATGCTCATGCCGGCCGGCGCGGCCAGCAGGCTGTAGGTCACGGCCAGCCCTTCGGGGTCGGCCGCCGCCACACTGTGGCTGTAGGGCGTGTTTTCGCTGGCCGTGGTCAGCGGCGTGCTGTTGAACACCGGCGCATCGTTGTCGGCACTGACCGTGATGACAAAGCTCTGCTCGGCGATCAGGCCGCCGTCGTTCACACGCACGGTGACGTTGGCGTTGTAGTTCGCGAGCGCCTGCGGCGGCGTCCAGCTGATGACACCGGTGCCGGCATGGATGCCCATGCCGGCGGGCGCCGTGATCAGGCTGTAGGTCAGCGCCTGTGCTTCCGGATCGGTGGCGTTGACGTCGTAGCTGTAGGCCACGGACTCGGCCGCCGCGGTCACCGGCGCGGTGGTGAAATACGGCGCGTCGTTGTCGGCGCTGACCGTGATGCTGAAGCTCTGGTCGGTGTGCACGCCACCGTCACTCACGCGCACGGTGACGTTCGCGCTGTAGTTCGACAGCGCCTCCGGCGGCGTCCAGCTGATCTCGCCGGTGCCGGCATTGATGCTCATGCCGGCCGGGAACACGGTCAGGCTGAAGCTGAGCGGCTGGCCTTCGGGGTCGGTCGCGGTCGCGGTGTAGCTGTAGGCCACGCTTTCGCTGGCCGCCGTCACCGGCGCGCTGTTGAACACCGGCGCATCGTTCACGGCGCTGACATTGATGGTGAAGGACTGGCTGCCGCTGACGCTGCCGTCACTGGCGAGCACGGTGACATTCGCCGTGTAGTTGCCGGTGGCCTGCGGCGGCGTCCAGCTGATCTGGCCGGTGCCGGCATTGATGCTCATGCCGGCCGGCGCCGTCTGCAGGCTGTAGCTGACGCCACTGCCTTCGGGATCGGTCGCCCCCGCCGTGTAGAGATAGGCCACGCCTTCGCT
>DAIRDY010000066.1:0-1409 GCA_036795935.1 Moraxellaceae bacterium
GCCATGCGGCTCAGGCTCAGGCGGATCATGCGCTGGAAGGTGGCGTCGGGCAGCAGGCGGCGCACGAACAGCAGTGCTTTCGCATCCGTCCCCACGGAGTAGCGCATGCGGCGGCTGTCGTCGTTGGCGGCAGCCCAGATGACGGCGGCTGCATCTTCGCTCTCGGAGCCGCAGGCGCCGATGTCGTCCATCACGGCCAGTTGCTCGGCGGCGTAGTGCGCATAGGCGGTTTCGCCGGTGCCGTTGGCGCGGTCGCTGGAGCGTCCGAAGAAGTTGGTCTTCACGGCGCCGGGCTCGATCAGCTTCACCTGCACGCCGAATTCCTCCAGCTCGTACACCAGGCCTTCGCTGAAGCCTTCCACCGCAAACTTGCTGGCGTTGTACACGCTGTACAGCGGCAGCGGGATGCGTCCCACCATGCTGGCCACGTTGATCAGCGTGCCCGCGCGCTGGCCGCGCAAGTGCGGCAGCACGGCGCGGCAGACGGCCATCAGGCCGAAGACGTTGGTTTCGAACTGGCGGCGCACCTGTGCCTCGCTGTGCGTTTCGAAGGCGCCCATCAGCGCGTAGCCGGCGTTGTTCACCACCACGTCGATGCGGCCGAAGGCGGCGATGGTCTCGGCGACGGCGCTCTGGATGCTGGCGGCGTCGGTCACGTCCAGGCGAGGGCAGATCACGCCGGGCAGGCGGTTCAGCTCGCGTTCGGCGGCGGGGGCGCGCAGCGTGGCGGCGACCTGCCAGCCCTGCTGCTGGAACAGGCGGGCGGTGGCGCGGCCGATGCCGGAGGAGCAGCCGGTGATGAGGACGGTCTTCGGGGCGGGACGGGAGGACATGGCGGGCTCCGGCAGAGGGGTGGCCTGGCATCTTGATGCGAATGAAGATTCGCGTTCAATTCGCATGCCATTCGTGTTGGATTTGCATCTGCCCGGCAGGCAGACTTTGCGGCCTCATTCCCCTGCCTTGCCTTCCCGACTGCCAGACCGGTTGCCGCCATGATCAAGCTCATCACCTTCGACCTCGACAACACGCTGTGGGATGTCGAGGCCATCGTCGTGCGTGCCGAGCGCCGCATGCGGGCGCATATCGCGGCGACGCATCCCGGGTTCGTGGCGGCCTTCGACATGCGCAGCGGTCTCGCGCGCCTGCGCGAGGCGGTGTTCCGCGAGCGCCCGGACATTGCCCACGACCTGACCCGGCTGCGCCTGGAGGTGCTGCGCCGGGCCTTTGTTGAGGGCGGCTATGCCGAGGCGGCGGCCGGGCAGGCGGCGGAGGCGGCCTTTGCCGAGTACTTCGACGAGCGCAACCGCGTGGAGTATTTCCCGGGCGCGCTGGAGACGCTCACGGCCCTGGCCGCCGACTTCGAGCTGCATGCGCTCAGCAACGGCAACGCCGACATCCGGCGCGTGGGC
>DAIRDY010000066.1:1509-5126 GCA_036795935.1 Moraxellaceae bacterium
CGCCCGGCCTGCTCCCTGCGGTGCGTGCTCTGTCGTTTGCGGTCATGGCCAAGCGGGGCCGGCCTCCCGTAGGCTCACGGCTCGCTGACCTTGCGGTCAGTGTCGCGCAGCCACGGAGATTCCCCATGCCCCAGTCCCTGTTCCGTCTTGATGGGCGTCGCGCCCTGGTCACCGGCGCCTCCGGCGGCCTCGGCCTGCATTTCGCCGGCGTGCTCGCGGCGGCCGGCGCCGAGGTGGTGCTGGCGGCGCGGCGTGCCGACAAGCTGGCCGCCGAGGTGGAGCGCCTGCGCGCCACCGGCGCCCGTGCCCATGCCGTGTCCATGGATGTCACCGATGCCGCGTCGGTGAGCGTGGCCGTCGCCGAGGCCGAGCAGCTGGCCGGCGGCGTCATCGACATCCTGGTGAACAATGCCGGCATCTCCGGCGAGAGCTTCTTCCTCAAGCTGGAAGAGTCCGAGTGGGATGCGGTGGTCGACACCAACCTCAAGGGCGCCTATCTCGTGGCGCGCGCCGTGGCCCGCCAGCTGGCCGACAGCAAGACGCCGGGCAGCATCATCAACATTGCCTCGATTCTCGGCCTGCGCGTGGGCGGCTCGGTGTCGCCCTACTGCGCGTCCAAGGCCGGCCTGATCCACCTGACCAAGGCCATGGCGTTCGAGCTCGCGCGCAACCGCATCCGGGTGAACGCGATTGCGCCGGGCTATATCGAAACCGATTTCAACCGCGAGTTCTTCGAGAGCGACGTGGCGCAGAAAATGATTTCGCGCATCCCCTTCCGTCGCCTGGGCACGAAGAGCGAGCTGGACGGCCCCTTGCTGTTGCTGGCCTCCGAGGCGGGCAGCTACATGAGCGGCAGCGTCATCGAAGTCGATGGCGGCCATCTCTGCTCCACCCTGTAATCCTGTAGATGCGGGTTTATCCGCACCATGGCCATTGCTGTGTGCGAATGAATTCGCACCTACCTTGAGAGGTTTTCATGGATTTCTCCCTGTCCCCCGAAATTGAAGACTACCGCCTGCGCGTGCGCGCCTTCGTCGAAAAGCACGTGCTGCCGCTGGAGCGCCAGCCCGAGGTGTTCGACGAACACGAGAACATTCGTGAAGACGTGGTGGCCAAGGTGCGCGCCATGGCCAAGGCCGAAGGCCTGTGGGCCTTCCAGATGCCGACGTCGCGCGGCGGTCAGGGCATTGGCGTGGTCGGCATGGCGGCCTGCTACGAAGAAGCCGCGCGTTCGCCCTTCGGGCCGGTGATGTTCAATGCCGCGCCGCCGGATGACGGCAACATGATCGTGCTGGAAAAAATCCTGAAGACCGAGGCGCTGAAAGAACGCTGGCTGCAGCCCATCATCGACGGCAAGGTGCGCTCCGCTTTTGCCATGACCGAGCCCAAAGGCTGCGGCTCCGATCCTTCGCTCACCTACACGAAAGCCGAGAAGAAGGGCGACAAGTGGGTCATCACCGGCCGCAAGTGGTTCATTACCGGCGCCGAGGGCGCGCAGCATTTCATCCTGATTGCGCGCACTTCCGATGACGAGCGCAAGGGCCTGACCGCCTTCCTGTTCGATGCCGCGCAGCCGGGCTGGCGCATCGAGCGCCGCATTCCCATCATGGGGCCGGAAGAGCACGGCGGGCATTGCGAGATCGTGTTCGACGGCCTGGAAATTCCGGACGAGTGCCGCCTGCTGGAAGTCGGCGACGGCCTCAAGGTGACGCAGATCCGTCTCGGCACCGCGCGCCTCACGCACTGCATGCGCTGGCTGGGGCTTTCCAAGCGCTGCCTGGAAGAAGCCGGTGGCTATGTCTCGCAGCGCATGAGCTTTGGCGAGACGCTGGCGCAGCATGAGGGCGTGCAGTGGATGCTGGGTGATGCCGCCAAGGACATCCACATCGGCCGCCTGCTCACGATGAATGCCGCGTGGAAGCTGGACCAGGGCGACTTTGCGCGCACCGACATCTCCATCGCAAAAATCCATGTCGCCGACACGCTGCACAAGGCGGCCGACACCGCCATCCAGTTGCTGGGCGCGCGCGGTTATTCCAAGGACACGATTGTCGAGTGGATTTACCGCTATGCGCGCCAGGCGCGTCTGGTCGATGGCGCCAGCGAAATCCACAAGATGGTGCTCTCGCGCGCCTACCTGGCCGACGGCCAGGATTTCTTCAAGTGGGGCGTGTGAGCCTGGCTTGCACAGGCATGCTCCCGTGGCACTGACAGGCAGATAGCTCATGCAGGCAGAACAGAAACAGGCGGTGGCGCGCTTTCTGGCCCGGTCGGCCGGCGCCGATGAGGTCAGCATCACCGAGGCCAGCCTGCTCTCCGGCGGCGCCATCCAGGAAAACTGGAAGCTGCTGGCCGAGTTCCATGGCGGCCCGCATGCCGGCCCGCAGGCGCTGGTGTTGCGCAGCGACGCGCCCTCCGGCGTGGCCGTCTCGCATACGCGGGCGCAGGAGTTCGCCCTGCTGCGCGCCGCCTTCGAGGCGGGCGTCACCGTGCCCGAGCCGTTGTGGCTGGGCGATGCCGCCGTGTTCGGACGCGATTTCTTCGTGATGCGCCTGGCGGCCGGCACGGCTGCCGGTTTCCGCGTGGTGAAGGACAGCACGCTCGGCGGTGATCGCGAGCAGCTGGCCGAGCGCATCGGCCGCGAGATGGCGCGCCTGCACCGCATACGGCCGCCGCAGCCTGCGCTCGCTTTCCTGCCGCTGCCGGCACGCTCGCCCGCCTTGCAGGGCGTGGCCGATGCACGGGCCTTTCTGGATGCGCACCACACGGCGTTCCCGGCGCTGGAGTGGGGCCTGCGCTGGCTGGAGAAAAATGCGCCGGCCACGCCGCAACTGGTGCTGACGCATCGCGACTGGCGCACCGGCAACTACATGGTGGACAGCAACGGACTCACCGCCGTGCTCGACTGGGAGTTCGCGGCCTGGTCCGATCCGCTGGAAGACCTGGGCTGGTTCTGTGCGCGCTGCTGGCGTTTCGGGCGCCCCGACCTGGAAGCCGGCGGCATCGGCTCGCGCGCGGCGCTTTACCGCGGCTACGAGGCGGAGAGTGGTCGCGCGGTGGATCCCGCGGCCGTGTTTTTCTGGGAGGTCTATGCGCATGTGCGCTGGGCCGTCATCGCCATCCAGCAGGGGGAGCGTCATGTCTCGGGGCGCGAGACCTCGCTGGAGCTGGCACTCACCGCACACATCGTGCCGGAGCTGGAGCTGGAAGTGCTGCGCATGACCGGCATCCGGGGAGGAACATCCCATGCGTGAACAACCCGATGGCGCCGAGCTGCTGGCGGTGGCGCGCGAGATCCTGCGCAAGGAGCTGCTGCCCTTGTTGCCCAAGGAGCGCAGCTACGATGCGCTGATGATTGCCAATGCCATGGGCATTGCCGAGCGCCAGCTGCGCGCAGGCGATGCGCCGCAGCAGGCCGAACAGCAGTTGCTGGCCATGTTGCTGGGCGAGCAGGCGGACCTGGCCTTCCTGAACCGCCGCTTTGCCGAGCGCATCCGCGCCGGTGATTTCGACACGTCGGCGCGCGCGCAGGAGCTGCTGTGGAATTTCACGGCACAGCGCGTGCGCGAAAGCGCCCCCAAGGCACTCGACGGCCGCTAGCGCGCTGCGCGCCAACC
>DAIRDY010000066.1:5226-10609 GCA_036795935.1 Moraxellaceae bacterium
TGTCGTCGAAGAACAGCGTGTAGTTGAGGCCGGCGCCAACATAGGGCTGCACCTTGCTGCCCGCGAGCGGATACCACTGCACGGTCAGTGTCGGCGGCAGGTGGCGGGTGTCGCCGATGGTGGTGCCGCCGGCCGTGATGTCGTGCTTGAACGGCGTGGCCGCCAGCAGTTGCACGCCGACATTCGGCGTGGCCATCCAGGTGGCGGTGAGGCCGAGCTGGGTGTTGTCCTTCACATCCAGCGTGCCGACGGCCGTGTTGTCGGTGGTGTCGGGACGCACATTGGCGGCACCGGCACGGACGATGATGTCGCCGGCCTCGTAGGCCAGGGCGGGTGTCGCAAGTGCGGCGGCAAGAAGGGTGAGGGCAGTCGTGCGCAGTGTCATGAGGAATTCCCCGCGAGTGTGAAAAATCACCGGAGACCACAGTGGTCTCGCCATGGGGAAATTGTCGGCAGCAATCGCTGCTGCGCGCTTGATGTGCATCAACTGCGGTTTGGCGCCCGGCCGCCCGTGCGCTGTGCGCTTGATGCAGCGCAGCATGACGTGCCGCCGTGTGCGGCATTGCGGCGGCACTTGCGCCAGATCAAGGCGCAGGACAGTCGGCGGCCGCTCCTGCGCAAGGCTTTCGGCGTTGGCGCGGGGAGGATGGCCCGCGTTCAGCCCGGCATCCGGTCCAGCACGCGATAGCCCAGCGCCTCGTGCAGGTGCGCGCTGCCGATGGCGGCGTCGCCCTCGAGATCGGCAATGGTGCGTGCCACGCGCAGGATGCGGTGATAGGCGCGCGCCGACAGCCGCAGGCGCTGCATGGCCTGCTCCAGAAGATCGGCCTCGGCGCGCGCCAGCGCGGCATGGGTGCTGACCTCGCCCGGCGCCAGGTCCTGGTTGAGCCGGCCCTGGCGCGCGTGCTGGCGTTCGCGCGCCAAAAGCACGCGCGGCACGACGGCGGCCGTGGCTTCGCCCGGCTGGCCGCGGTGCAGCACCTCGGCCGGCAGCGCCGGCACTTCCACATGCAGGTCGATGCGATCGAGCAGCGGTCCCGAAAGTCGCCCGCGATAGCGCGCGATCTGGTCGGGCGTGCAGCGGCAGCGCGCGGTGCCGTCGCCGAGATAGCCGCAGGGGCAGGGGTTCATCGCCGCCACCAGCTGGAAGCGCGCCGGAAAGCGCACCTGCGCCGCGGCGCGCGAGATGACCACATGGCCGGACTCCAGCGGCTCGCGCAGCACTTCCAGCACCTTGCGGTCGAATTCCGGCAGCTCGTCGAGGAAGAGCACGCCATGGTGCGCCAGCGTGATCTCGCCCGGGCGCGGGCTGCCGCCGCCGCCGACCAGCGCCACGGCCGATGCCGTATGGTGCGGCGCCCGGAACGGCGGACGGGTGTCGGCGGCGCTGCCCTGTCCGAGCAGCGAGCGGATGGCGGCCACTTCCAGCGCCTGCTCCTCGCTGAGCACGGGCAGGAGGCCGGGCAGGCGCGAGGCCAGCAGCGTCTTGCCGGTGCCGGGCGGGCCCAGCATCAGCAGCGAGTGGCCGCCGGCGGCGGCGATTTCCAGTGCGCGGCGGGCCTGGTGCTGGCCCTTCACGTCGGCCAGGTCCGGGCCCTGCCAGTGACCGTGGCGGCAGGCCGCGGGCGGGCTCGTCTCCGGCAGCGGCTGGCGGCCGTCCAGATGCGCCCACACCGCCAGCAGGTGGTCGCCGCCATGCACGCGGGCGCCGGCCGGGCGCGCGGCCTCGGCGGCATTGGCGGCGGGCACGAACAGGCGATGGTCGGCATCGCGCGCGGCCAGGCTGGCCGGCAGCACGCCGGTGACCGGGCAGAGCTCGCCGGAGAGTGCGAGTTCGCCGAGGAATTCCTTGCCGGCGAGGGCGTCCGGCGGCAGCTGGCCGTTGGCGGCGAGGATGCCGAGCGCGATGGCGAGGTCAAAGCGCCCGCCTTCTTTCGGCAGGTCGGCCGGGGCCAGGTTGATGGTGATGCGGCGCTGCGGGAAGTCGAAGCCGGAGTTCAAGAGCGCCGAGCGCACGCGGTCCTTGCTCTCGCGCACCGCGGTTTCGGGCAGGCCGACGATGGCGATGCCGGGCAGACCCGGGCTCAGGTGGACTTCGACGATGACGGGCGGGGCATCCAGCCCCAGCTGGGCGCGGGTGCGCACGCGGGCGAGAGACATCCTTGTTCTCCTGTGGGGGTGACGCCGTGGTCATCCGTGACGACGGCGATGGGCATCTCCTTGAGTGCCGCGGGCGCAGCGCTCAGGGCGCGCAGGGCCGATTAAGCCCCGCTGCCGCCCCGCTTTTCCAGTGCGGTCACCCGCAATTCCAGCATCTTGAGCTCGGCCTCGACAGCCTCGAGGCGGCTGCGCGTGCGCGACAGCAGCGCCGCCTGGATGTCGAACTCCTCGCGTGTCACCAGCTCCATGCGGGCGAGCGCCTCGCGCAGCACGGCCTTGATGTTCTCTTCCAGGTCGCCGCGCAGCTGGCGCACGCCCGGCGGCAATACCTGCGACAGCTGCTCGCTGACGCGGTTGACGATCTGTTCCAGTGCCATGGCGGCGCTCCGGCAGGGGGTGAAGGCACCGGATTCTAGCACCGGGCATTGCCGGGCCGGCGAGCACCGGCACGATGCACGATTTATGTGCACCAATTTGGTGATGATGGGGGATTCCTGCACCGGGAGGGGGAGAAACGGCCTTCCCGGCTGCACCCGGATGGCTCGCATGCCCGTATTTCAGGCACATGACACAGGTTGGCACAGCTTCTGCAAAGACCCGGGTGGAGTGTCCGGAGGGCCGCATGTCCCGCCGGATTTTTTGAAGACCAGCGTTTTGCTGTTCCAAGCAACCTTTCAAGCAACCACAGGGTAACCAGGAGTCTTGCACATGAAACTGACCAAACTCTCCGCTGCTGTTCTCGCTGCCGGCATGATGATGGGCGCTGCGGCGCAGGCCGAGGAAGCCTCGGGTCCCTTCACCACCGCCGGTAGCGTCGCCTTCACCAGCGACTATCTGTATCGCGGTGTGTCCCAGACCTCCAACACTGCGGCCGTGCAGGGCTCGCTGAGCCTGAGCCACGAATCCGGTTTCTATGCCGTGCTCTGGGGCTCCAGCATTGCGTTTGCCAACGGCCTCGAGCTGGATCCGTCGATCGGCTTCGCGGGCAGTGCAGGTGATCTCGGCTACGACGTCGGCGTGCTGCAGTACGGTTATCCGGGTGCCAGCGACACGCTGCCGTTCACCGAAGTCTACGGCTCGCTCTCCTACAAGGGTGGCAAGCTGGGTCTGGCCTACAGCGATGATTTCTTCGGTGAAACCGGCGAATCCATCTACACCTATCTGTCCTACAGCACCGAAGTGTCGGGCATTGGCCTGATGGCGCATGTCGGCCTGAACACGTTCAAGGACATCGATGATGCCGATGGCTACATCGACTACAAGCTGGCGGCCAGCAAGGAGCTCAGCGGCCTGACTTTCGAGCTGGCCTACATGGGCTCCGACCTCGATGATGACGAGTGCACCTCCTTTGGTGGTGAAGCCAGCATCTGCGATGGCCGTGCAGTGCTCACCGTCAGCAAGAGCTTCTGATCCGAAACACACACCGTGCGCGCTGACCACGCGCACGGTATCCCCCCGAAAGGAGTGCGCGACATGAAACTGGTTACCGCCATCATCAAGCCCTTCAAGCTGGACGACGTGCGCGAAGCGCTGTCGGATATCGGCGTGCAGGGCATCACCGTGACCGAAGTCAAAGGCTTCGGCCGCCAGAAGGGCCACACCGAGCTGTACCGTGGCGCCGAATACGTGGTCGATTTCCTGCCCAAGGTGAAGATCGACATCGCCACCAGCGACGACTTGCTGGACCAGGTGATCGAGGCCATCACCAAGGCCGCCAATACCGGCAAGATCGGTGACGGCAAGATTTTCGTCACCCCCCTTGAACAGGCCATCCGCATCCGCACCGGTGAAACCGGCGTCGACGCGATCTGAGCCATTCCTTACGCATGCTGCACGGAGGAAGTCCCGTGAAAAGAATCCTGTTTGCTCTGATGCTGGGTGGCGCGCTCGTTGGCGCCGGCCCGGTCCTGGCCGAAGAGGCCGTAGAAGTGGTGGAAGCGGCGGCGGCCGTGGTTGAAGTCGCGGCGGAAGCCGTGGCCGAAGCGCCTGTCGAAGCACCGGCGGAAGAAGCCGCTGCCGCGCCCACCGTCGACAAGGGTGACGTCGCCTGGATGATGACGTCGACGCTGCTGGTGCTGCTGATGGTGGTGCCCGGCCTCGCGCTGTTCTACGGCGGCCTGGTGCGCTCCAAGAACATGCTGTCGGTGTTCATGCAGGTGCTGACGGTGTTCTCGCTGCTCACCGTGCTGTGGGCCATCTACGGCTACAGCCTGGCGTTTGCCGGTGGCGGAGCCTTCATCGGCACGCTCGACAAGCTCTTCCTGTCCGGCGTCACCATCGACTCGCTGGCGGACACCTTCTCTGACGGCGTGAAGATTCCCGAATACATTTTCATTGCCTTCCAGGGCACGTTTGCCGGCATCACCGGCGCCCTCATCGTCGGTGCCTTCGCCGAGCGCATGAAGTTCAAGGCCGTGCTGCTGTTCTCGGTGATCTGGTTCACCTTCGCCTACCTGCCGATCGCGCACATGGTGTGGGCAGCGGGTGGCTTCCTGTTCGAGAAGGGTGACCTCGACTTCGCCGGCGGCACCGTGGTGCACATCAACGCCGGTATCGCCGGTCTGGTCGGTGCCTACTTCGTCGGCAAGCGTCTGGGTTATGGCAAGGAAGCGCTGAAGCCGCACAACCTGACCTTCACCCTGATCGGCGCCGCGCTGCTGTGGGTGGGCTGGTTCGGCTTCAACGCCGGCTCCAACCTCGAGTCCAACGCGGGTGCCGCGCTGGCCTTCATCAACACCATGTTCGCCACGGCCGCGGCCGTCTGCGGCTGGCTGGTGGTGGAGTCGCTGATCAAGGGCAAGCCCTCGGCACTGGGCGCTGCTTCCGGTGCCGTCGCCGGCCTCGTCGGCATCACCCCGGCCGCCGGCCTGGTCGGCCCCATGGGTGCCCTGGTCATCGGTCTGGCCGCCGGCGTGATCTGCGTCTGGGGCGTGACCGGCCTGAAGAAGCTGCTCGGTGCTGACGACGCGCTCGACGTGTTCGGCGTGCACGGCCTGGGCGGCATTGTCGGCGCCATCCTGACCGGCGTGTTCTACGCCCCGTCGCTGGGCGGCATCGGCCCCGAAGACTTCTCCATCGGCAGCCAGGTGGTGACGCAGACCCTCGGCGTGGTCATCACCATCGTCTGGGTGGGTGTGGTCTCCGTGGTGGCCTACAAGCTGGTGGATCTCGTGGTCGGCCTGCGTGTCAGCGAAGAAGACGAGCGCATCGGTCTCGATGTCTC
>DAIRDY010000067.1:0-4435 GCA_036795935.1 Moraxellaceae bacterium
GAGGGGCGGCGCGCACCGCCCCTCTGGGGCCCGTCCGGCCCGAGGACGCGGCCTAGAAAATAAACAACGTTAAAAGCAGAGCGCAGCGAAAAGCGGCCAGCGCACATCACCAACCCATGGCTGAGCGCCAAGCGCTCTCTGCGCCAATGCCATGCGGCCGGGCCCCTCAGGCATGGCGCCCGAACTCCACCGCATCATGCGCACAGAACAGCGCCACGTCCCCGCCATGCCGCCGCGACAATTCCTGTAGCCGCTGCAGATTGCGTTCGCGTGCCACCTTGTCCGTCTGCACCAGCCGCTCGAATATCGCCATCCCCGGCGTATGGTGCGGATGCACCGGGTCCATCTGCCCGTGGAAGAAATACGCATCGCCGCAGTGCAGCTGCCAGCCACTCTCCGCCCGCACCGCCACGCCACAGTGGCCACGCGTATGCCCGGTCAGCGGCACCAGCAGGATGTCCTCCGCCAGCCCCGGAATCGGCTGCAGGTTGTCGAAACCGTACCAGCGTTCGCCACCGGCGCTGTCATGCACGCGCCAGCGCGGACTGTGCGCCCAGTGCTGCGGCAGGTAGCGCGCTTTCGCCCGCCATTCCGGATGCAGTGCGGCCTCCAGTTCCGGGCGGAACACATGCACCTGCGCGGCCGGAAAGTCCGGCAAGCCGCCGGCATGGTCGAGGTCGAGATGGGTGACGATGATGTGGCGCACGTCCTCGACGGCAAAGCCGAGGCGCTGCACCTGCGCGAGCGCGGTTTCGTGGTGGTCGAGGCGTGGCCGCGTGAGCGCGAGGAAGGGCCGGCCGAGGCCGGCAGGACGGTTGATGTCGATGCTGCCGATGCCGGTGTCGACCAGCACCAGGCCATCCTTCGGCGTTTCAACGAGCAGCACGTGGCAGACCATTTGCGCCGGGTCCAGCCAGCCGCCACGGCCGTTGACGAGGCGGGCACAGGCCGGGCACATGGTGCCGCAGTTCAGGTGGTGGACGCGCAGGCTCATGCAGTTCTCCCGTCAGCTGCCATGTGTCCGGCAGCAGTGCTCCGGCGGCACGCGGCGGCCGCCGGTGATCATTTTTGCAGCGCTTACTTGCCGTCGCGGCCGAAGAACTGGGCGAGGCGGTCGCGCATTTTTTCGTCCAGCGTGCAGAGGATGAAGCGGCCGTCACGCTGCACGCTGATGAGGCCGGCGTCGACCAGCTCCTTGGTGTGGTGCGACAGTGTCGGCGCGCCGATCTCGAGACGGTCGATCAGGTGCGACAGGCCGCAGCTTTTCACTTCGGTGCGGTACTGCTGCATGACCTCGAGATAGATGGCGAGGCGGTTGGGATTGGACAGCGCCTTGAAGGCGCGGGCGAGCTTTTCCAGCTCCTTGTTGCCGCAGGCACGGATCACGGTGATGTCCTCGGGCCGGCCGGCATCCGCAGGAGTGCGGTCGCCGGACAGGGCGCAAATGCATGTTGCCGGGCATTCTGCCACAGATTGATAGTTTGACAAGTATCGAAGTGATGGCGTAGCGTGCGTTCCTGTCCCGTGAACAGTCCCCGGAGTTGCCCATGAATGCCACGCTCACGCCCGCCCAGGTGCTGGCCCAGTCTTTCACGCTGCCCAATGGCACCGTCCTCAAGAACCGCCTGGCCAAGTCGGCGATGAGCGAGGCGCTCGGCACCACCGACAACCGCGTCACGGAGGGCCTGTCGCGCCTGTACGGGCGCTGGGCCGATGGCGGCATCGGCCTGCTCATCACCGGCAACGTGATGGTCGACCGGCGCGCGCTGGGCGAACCCAACAACGTGGTGCTGGAAGATGCGCGCGACATGGAGTTGTTGCGCCGCTGGGCCGGGGCCGGCACGCGCAACGGCACGGCGCTGTGGATGCAGCTCAATCATCCGGGCAAGCAGTCGCCGCGCGGCCTCAACCGTGAAACCGTGGCGCCGTCGGCCATTCCCTTCGGCCGTGAGCTGTCGCGTTTCTTTGCCACGCCGCGGGCGCTGACCGAGGCGGAAATCGAGGACATCATCCAGCGCTTCGGACGCAGCACGGCATTGGCGAAGCAGGCCGGTTTTTCCGGCGTGCAAATCCATGGCGCGCACGGCTATCTGGTCAGCCAGTTCCTCTCCGGCCATCACAACCAGCGTAGCGATCGCTGGGGCGGCTCGGCGGAAAACCGTCGCCGTTTCGTGCTCGAGCTGTTCCGTGAAATGCGTGCGCAGGCCGGCAAGGCCTTCCCCGTCGGCATCAAGCTCAATTCGGCCGACTTCCAGCGTGGCGGCTTCACCGAGGAGGAGTCGCTGGACGTGATCCGCGCGCTCAGCGAGGCCGGCATCGACATGATCGAGATTTCCGGTGGCACCTACGAGGCGCCGGCCATGGCGGGCGCGCACAAGGCGGTGAAGGAGTCCACGCGTCGCCGCGAAGCCTATTTCCTCGAGTTTGCCGAGAAGGCGCGCGCAGCCGTGAAGACGCCGCTGATGTTGACTGGCGGCTTCCGCAGCGCAGGCGGCATGGCCGAGGCCGTGAGCAGCGGCGCCATCGACATCGTCGGCGTGGCGCGTGCGCTGGCCATCGAGCCGGACATGCCGGCGCGCGTGCTTGCCGGCCAGGAGCCGCAGCACGCGGTGCAGCCGATCAGCACCGGCATTGCCATGGTCGACCGCATGGCGCTGATGGAAGTGGCCTGGTATTCGCGCCAGCTGCGGCGCATGGCCAATGGCGGCGAGCCGAAGCCGAACGAGTCCGGCCTCGTGTCCTTCCTGGCCGGCATGGCCGAGAACGGCTGGAAGACGTTCCAGACCCGCCGCCTGCGCGCCTGAGTGCTGTCCATGCCTTGTGCAGGACAGGCGGCCGGCGGGGAGTAGTGATCGGCCGACGGGCGCCGTTTTGTCAGCCGGCGTTTTTGCCTGCCTGCGATTAAAGTGGAAACAGGTGCCGCAACGGCGCCGGTAGTCTGCTGCAGGGATGGCATGGTGATGGCGACAGCTTGGGCAGGGCCGACGCAACGCGCGCGGCTGATCGGAGTGGCGGTGGGGCTGCTGACCCTGCTGTTCGCGCAGTGGCTGATCCACCTGGAGTCGGCGCGCGTGCAGCAGGCCGCACAGCTGCGCCTGCAGGGCGAGGCGGCGCTGGTGCGCGCCAGCCTCGAGTCCGAGCTCAACAGCACGCTGTCCATCGGCCTGTCCGTGGCCGCCTTTGTTGCGGCCAATCCCGATTTTCGCAACGACGAATACGAGCGCCTGGCCGAGACGCTGTTCGTGCTGCAGCCGCGGTTGCGCAACCTGGCGCTGGCGCCGGACAACATCATCCGTCATGTGCACCCGCTGCCGCCGAATGCACCGGCGCTGGGCGCGCGTCTGGAAGCCCTGCCGGAGCAGCGCGAGGCGGTGCTGCGCTTGCGTACGGAGCTCAAGCCGCTGACGGCCGGTCCGCTGAATCTGGTACAGGGTGGTGTCGGGCTCGTCAGCCGGGTGCCGGTGCAGGTGCCGGGTGACGACGGCCTGCTGCGTTACTGGGGGCATGTGGCGGTGGTGGTCGATCCCTTGCCGATTTTCATGCAGGCCGGGCTCGGTGGGCAGGGCGAGGTGGCCTATGCGTTGCGTGGACGCGACGGCAAGGGACAGGCCGGCGAGGTGTTTCTCGGCGCGCCGGCCCTGTTTGCCGATCCGCGGGCGCTGCGCATGGCGATACGCATTCCTGGCGGTGAGTGGGAGCTGGCAGCGGTCTGGCGTGATGCGGTGGCCGCCACTGGCTGGCAGCCCCTGCCCTGGCAGTTGCTGGCCTTCCTCCTGGCGGCGGCGGCCGGCGGCCTTGCCGGCTATGCCCTGCAGAGCCAGCAGCGGCTGGAGGTGCTGGCCAGCCACGACAGCCTGACCGGACTGGCCAACCGCCACCGCTTCCTCACCCAGGCCGAGGCCTTCGTGCCGCTGGCCGAACGCCAGCGCCGGCCGTTCACGCTGCTCAATCTCGACCTCGAGTCCTTCAAGGCCATCAACGACCAGTACGGCCATGAGGTCGGCGATGCCATGCTGGTGCATGTGGCCGGGCAGGCGCGCGGTTGCCTGCGTGCCTCCGACCTGATCGCGCGTTTCGGTGGCGACGAATTCCTGGTGCTGTTGCCGGATACCGAGCCGGGGCCCGAGCTGGACGTGCTGCTCGGCCGCCTGCGCGAGGCGATTGCGCTGCCGCTGGTGACGGGCGAGCGCACGCTGCGCGTCGGCATCAGTGTCGGCATTGCCGCTTTTCCGCGTGACGGGCGCACGCTGGCGGAGCTGATGCGCGTGGCCGATGCCGACATGTACGCGAACAAGCGCCGGCGCGGCACGGTCGGCCTGCGCTGAGCGCGCCCATGAAAAACGCCGCTAAACGCGGCGTTTTTCATGGGCGGATAGCGCAAGCTCAGGTGCGCTTCGCGCCATTCGGCCCCACCAGCAGGAACTCCAGCAGTGCC
>DAIRDY010000067.1:4535-10386 GCA_036795935.1 Moraxellaceae bacterium
AGCTCAGGTGCGCTTCGCGCCATTCGGCCCCACCAGCAGGAACTCCAGCAGTGCCTTCTGCGCATGCAGGCGGTTTTCTGCCTCGTCCCAGACCACGGCGCGCGGATCGTCCAGCATGTCCTCGGAGATTTCCTCGCCGCGATGTGCCGGCAGGCAGTGCATGAACAGCGCCTCCGGGTCGGCGCGGTCCATCAGGCGCGGATTGATCTGGTACATCGAGAAGCGGCGCTTGCGGATGCTCTGCTCCGACTCCTGGCCCATGCTGGCCCAGACATCGGTGGCCAGCAGGTGGGCGCCGGCGGCGGCGTCTTCGGCGGTTTTCACCAGCTCGACATTGCGCGCGTATTTCTCCAGCAGTTCCGGGTCCGGCTCGAAGCCGTAGGGGCAGGCGATCTTGAGCTGGAAGTCGAAAATGTGCGCGGCGTGGATATAGCTGTTGCACATGTTGTTGCCGTCGCCGATCCACGCAAAGGTCTTGCCCGCCAGCGCACCGCGGTGCTCGACAAAGGTCTGCAGGTCGGCCAGCAGCTGGCAGGGATGGTGGGCATCGGTCAGCGCATTGATCACCGGCACTTTTGAATAGGCAGCGAAGCGCTCGATGATGTCGTGGCCGAAGGTGCGGATCATCACCACGTCGACCATGCGCGAGATCACGCGCGCGGCATCCTCCACCGGCTCGCCGCGGCCGAGCTGGGTGTCGCGCGGCGACAGGAAAATGGCGGAGCCGCCGAACTGCGCCATGCCGGCCTCGAAGGAGACGCGGGTGCGCGTGGACGATTTCTCGAAAATCATCCCCAGCACCTTGTTCTTCAGCGGCTCGTAGACCACGCCGTCGTTACGCATCTGCTTGAGCACGATGGCACGGTCCAGCACGTGCTGCAGTTCGTCCCTGGAGAAGTCCAGCAGGGTCAGGAAGTGGCGCACGCTCATGCTGCCGCTCCTTCGCCGAGGAAGGCGCGCACCAGCGCGGAAATCCTTGTCACCAGCAGGTCGGCCTCTTCCGCGCTGATGATGAGCGGCGGCAGCAGGCGGATGCGGTTTTCGGCGCTGACGATGAGCAGTACACCGTCTTCGCGTGCGCGCGCCACCAGCTCGCCGCAGGGGCGGGGCAGCACCACGCCCAGCATCAGGCCCGCTCCTTCGACGGTGACGCCAAGATCGCCCAGGTTTTTCAGGAAGCCGGCGCGGATGCGTTCGCCCATCACGCGGGCATTGTCGATGGCGCCTTTCTGCAGTTCGGCAATGGTGGCGAGGGCGGCGCGGCAGCCCAGCGGCGTGCCGCCATAGGTCGTGCCGTGGTTGCCGGGACCGAAGAGGTCACGCGCGCGCCCGCGCACCAGGCAGGCACCGATGGGGAAGCCGTTGCCGAGGCCTTTCGCCGTGCTTACCACGTCCGGCAGGATGGACGAGTGCTGGTAGGCAAAATATTTGCCGGTGCGGCCGTTGCCGGTCTGGATCTCGTCCAGCATCAGCAGCCAGTCGTGCCGGTCGCAGATCGCGCGCAGTGCTTCCAGATAGGGGGCAATGCCGGCGGCCGGGGCGCGCACGCCGCTCTCGCCCTGGATGGGCTCGACGAGGATGGCGACGATGTTGGGGTTTTCCGCGGCGGCTTTTTCAATCGCCGCGATGTCGTCGAAGGGCACGCGCACAAAGCCCGGCACCAGCGGGCCGAAACCGTCCTGGATCTTCTTGTTGCCGGTGGCCGACAGCGTGGCCAGCGTGCGGCCATGGAAGGAATTTTCCATCACGATGATGGCCGGCTCGGCAATGTGCTTGTGCTTGTGTGCAAACAGGCGGGCGAGCTTGATGGCGGCCTCGTTGGCCTCGGCGCCGGAGTTGCCGAAGAAGCAGAGGTCCATGCCGGAGACCGCCGACAGCACGCGTCCCAGCTCTTCCTGCAGCGGTACCTGGTAGAGGTTTGAGGTGTGCACCAGCGTGCGCGCCTGCTCGGCAATGGCCTCGGCCACGGCCGGGTGGGCATGGCCCAGACCGCAGACCGCAATGCCCGAGGTGGTGTCGAGATAGCGCCGGCCCTCGGTGTCGTAGAGCCAGACCCCTTCGCCACGGGAAAAGCCGACAGGCTGCCGCGCATAGGTCGGCATGAGCGCGCTGGTCATCTTGGGTAACTCGCTGATATGGCTGGAATAACGCAGAAATGAAAACGGCCGCCAAGCGGCCATCGGCCCCGATGGTAACGGGTAATGGGGCGGGGCGGCAATTTGGCGCCGGCCATGCAGAGGGCGGCGGCCGGCGCCCGTGGCGGCTGCAGGTCCGGGCAGGGGCCTGTCCCGCTCAGGGTTGCGCGCGGGGCGTGCCAATACCCGAGTAAAACGCTAGAATTTGCGCCGCCTTCACACCCGCCATTGCCCCAGGTGCAGTCCCGATGGAAATCGAAGCCCTCATCAAGCAGCAAATCGCCGAAAACCCCGTGCTCCTGTACATGAAGGGCACCCCGCAGTTCCCGCAGTGCGGCTTCTCCGCGCGCGTGGTCGATGCCATGACCCAGATCGGCGAGCCCTTCGCCTATGTGAACATCCTCGAGAACCCGGAAATCCGTGCCACGCTGCCCAGGATCGCCAACTGGCCGACCTTCCCGCAGCTGTGGATCAAGGGCGAGCTGATCGGTGGCTGCGACATCGTCACCGAGATGATGCAGAAGGGCGAACTCGCCCCGCTGGTGAAGGAAGCGGCCCCCAAGGCCTGAGTCTCCTTAACGGCTTGCTGAAAAATGCCCATCCCGGGCTTTTTCAGCCCGCGATTCCGGCGCATGTCCGGAATCGCTCCACGCTGAATCAATCACTGACTCAGTGATTGATTCGCGATCCGGCCATCCCTGGCCGGCAACAGCCTGCTGAAAAGAGTTTTTCAGCAGGCTGTTGCCGGCAAAAGAAAAGGGCACCTGCGGGTGCCCTTTTCTTTGGTGGCGGCGGACTTGCCCGCGCCAAGGAGAGCGTGCTCAGGCCGTGGGGCTGAACACCGCCAGATGGTCGAAGTCCGGCCGCAGTCCCACCTCGGCACCGATCTCGTGCAGCACGTGGCTCGGCGTCTGCGCCAGTACCTGGCTGCCGTCCGCCAGCCTGAGCGTGTACAGGAACAGGGCGCCGCGGAAGGCGCGGTCGGTGACGGTGGCGCGCAAGCGGCCTTCCGGGTCCAGCAGCAGGTCGTCCGGCCGCACCAGCACGTCGACCCGCTCGCCCGGCTGGTGATTGCCGCGCATGTGGCCGGCAATGCGCCCGAGGGCGGTGTCGACATGGTGCGCATCGACCACGCTCCCCGGCAGCAGGCTGCCCTGGCCCACGAAGTCGGCGACGAAGCGGTCTGCCGGCTGGTGGTAGAGCGCATAGGCCGTGTCTTGCTGCTGGATGCGGCCGGCGCGCATCACCGCGATGTGGTCGGCCATGGCAAAGGCCTCGAACTGGTCGTGGGTGACCAGGAGCGCGGTGATGTTCTCGTGCTTGAGGATCTGGCGCACATCGCGCGCCAGCGATTCGCGCAGTTCGCTGTCGAGGCTGGAGAAGGGCTCGTCGAGCAGCAGCAGGCGCGGCCGCGGCGCCAGCGCCCGGGCCAGCGCCACGCGCTGCTGCTGGCCGCCGGAGAGCAGGTGCGGGTAGTCGCCGCCGCGGCCGCCGAGGCCGACCAGCGCGAGCAGCGTGTCGATGCGGGCGCGGCGTTCGGCGCGTGCCATGCCGCGCAGGCCGAAACCGATGTTGTCGGCCACCGACAGGTGCGGGAACAGCGCGAGGTCCTGGAACACCATGCCGACGCCGCGTTTTTCCGGCGCCAGCGTCTGGCCGGGCTGGCTCACCACGTCGTCGTCGAGGCGGATGCTGCCGGCCTGTACCGGCTCGAAACCGGCGATGGCGCGCAGCAGCGTGGTCTTGCCGCAGCCCGAGGGGCCGAGCAGGCAGCCGATGCCGCCATTGGCAATGGTGAGCTGGATGTCCCGGACCACGGCCTGCCGGCCGTAGCCCACGGTCAGCGCGTCAATCTTCAGCATGGAGGACTCCGGTGGCAGCTGTGCCGGCGGATGAGGTGCGCGCACCCAGTGTGCGCGCCAGCAAGAGCACCGGCAGCATGCCGGCGAGCACGATGAACAGGGCGGGCGCGGCAGCTTCGGCCAGGCGCTCGTCCGAGGCCAGCTCGAAGGCGCGCACCGCCAGCGTGTTGAAATTGAAGGGGCGCAGGATCAGCGTCGCCGGCAGCTCTTTCAGCACGTCGACAAACACCATCAGGAGCGCGGTGAACAGGCTGGCGCGCAGCATCGGCAGGTGCACGCGGCGGATGACGCCGGCCGGGCGCTGGCCCAGCGAGCGCGCGGCCTGGTCCATGCTGGGACGGATGCGGCCGAGGCCGGCTTCCAGCGTGTTCACGGCCACCGCCATGAAGCGCACGGCATAGGCAAACAGCAACGCCACCAGCGTGCCGCTCAGCAACAGGCCGGTGCTCACGCCGAACTGCGCGCGCATGAAATCGTCGATGCGGTTGTCGATGAAGGCCAGGGGCAGCATGACGCCGATGGCAATGACGGTGCCGGGCACGGCATAGCCCATGGCGGCCAGGCGCACGCTGCCACGGATCACGGGCAGCGGGCGCAGGCGCTGGCCATAGGCCAGCAGCAGCGCCAGCGCCAGCGTGAGGCCGGCGGCCATGGCAGCCACGCGCAGGCTGTTCAGCCCGAGTGCGAGAAATTCCGCATGCATCCAGCCTGCGCGCTGCTCCAGCGCCCACAGCGCGAGCTGGCCGGCCGGAATCAGGAAGCCGAAGAGCACCGGCAACAGGGCGATGCCCAGCGCCAGCAGCGTCCTGCCGCCACCGAGTGTGCGGCGCGGCGTGCTGCGGCGCAGGCCGGCATGGTGGTAGCGCGCCTGCCGGCGCGACAGGCGTTCGATCAGGATCAGCAGCAGCACCGCGCCCATCAGCACGGCCGAGAGCTGCGCCGCGGCGGCGGCATCGCCGAGACCGAACCAGGTGCGGAAGATGCCGGTGGTAAAGGTGGTGAGGCCGAAGTACTGCACCGTGCCGTAGTCGGCCAGGGTTTCCATCAGCGCCAGCATCAGCCCGGTGACGATGGCCGGGCGTGCCAGCGGCAGTGCCACGCGGAAAAAGGCGGCGCGCGGGCCGTGGCCCAGGCTGCGCGCCACTTCCAGCACGCTGTGCGCCTGTTCGAGGAAGGCGGCGCGGGCCAGCAGGTAGACGTAGGGGTAGAGCACCAGCGTCAGCATCAATACGGCGCCCGGCAAGGAGCGCAGTTCGGGGAACCAGTAGTCGCCATAGGACCAGCCGAACTGCGCGCGCAACGCCCCCTGTATCGGCCCGGCAAAGTCGGTGAGGCCTGTCCAGGTGTAGGCCAGGATGTAGGCCGGCATCGCCATCGGCAGCAGCAGCGCCCACTCCAGCAGGCGCCGGCCGCGGAACTCGCAGGAGCTGACCAGCCAGGCCGCCGGCACGCCGATCAGCAGCACGCCGCTGCCCACGCCCAGCATCAGCCACAGCGAGTGGCGCAGGTATTCGGCCAGCACTGTCTCTTTCAGGTGCAGCCAGACGTCGCCTGCCGGCGCAAACACGAAGGCCGCCACCACCAGCACCGGCAGCGCCAGCAGCAGGGCGAGCAGCGGCGTGCCCAGCGTCCAGCCGTCCGGGCGGAAGGGCAGGCGCAGGCGGGGCGCGGCGGCGGAAAGGGAGGTGTCGGGGACGCTCATGGGCCGGCGAGTGTAGCGCAGAAGCTGAGAATCCCGGCAGGAACGATTCGCAAAAGCGTTTCTGCTTGCGCCGGGTCAAGCCGGAGGCGAATGGGCGGTGCGCAATGCCGGCGTGATGAGCCTGCCGGCAGCCTCCCGCAGGGCGCGGGGTG
>DAIRDY010000068.1:0-10352 GCA_036795935.1 Moraxellaceae bacterium
GGGCATGGACAAGGGCGCTGTGCATTGTCCTGCTGTGCGGCCTGGCAGCGCCCTGGCCCGTCGTGGCCGACAGCGGCGCCGATGCCGCCACGCAGCAGGCCGTGGCCGGCCTGTTGCGGCAGGCCCTGGCGGCCGACGCCGTCGATCCGGCCATGCTGCGCCCCGCGCCGGACGCCCTGCCGCAGGCGGTGGCCGCCTTCTATGCAGGCCGCGACTGGCAGCCGGTGTGGGACGAGGCCCGCCTGCAGCAGCTGCAGGCGGCGCTGGCCGGCCTCTACACCGATGGCCTGGATCCCGAGGACTACGGCCTCGGCCGGCTGGAGGAGCTGCCGGCGCCGGGCGCGGACCCCGGGCGTCTGGCGGCGCGCGAGCAGCTGGCCACGCGGGCCTACCTGCTGGCCCTGCTGCATCTCTATCACGGCAAGGTCGATCCGCAGCAGCTGTACCCGCACTGGAATTTTGCGGCGCGCACGGTCGAGCCCCGGCTGGGGCTGGCGCGGGCCCGCGATGCGGTGACGGCCGGCGCCATTGCCGGCGTGTTCAACCGGGCACGGCCGCAGGCTGCGCAGTACAACGCGCTGCGTGCCACGCTGGCCCGCCTGCGCGGCCTGGCGCTGGACGGCGGCTGGCCGCTGCTGCCGCCGGGGCCGGCGCTGAAGCCCGGCATGCAGGACCCGCGCGTGGCGGTGTTGCGCGCCCGCCTGCAGCGCGCCGGCATGGCCAGCCATGTGCCGCCCGGCCCCGAGGACCGGTTCGACGACGAGCTGGCGCGCGCGCTGCTGCGCTTCCAGCGCGAGGCCATGCTCGAGCCCGACGGCGTGCTCGGCCCGGCCACGCGCGCCGCGCTGAACATCCCGCTGCGCCAGCGCATCGACCAGGTGCGCGCCAATCTCGAGCGCATGCGCTGGTTGCAGGGCGAGGGCGACGCCGAGCATGTGCTGGTCGACATTGCCGGCTACCGCATCCGCCATGTGCGTGCCGGGCGCACCGAATGGGAGGCGCGCGTGCAGGTCGGCCGCGCCTATCGCGCCACGCCGGAATTCCGCTCCGCGATCAACCAGGTCACGGTGAACCCGTCGTGGGTGGTGCCGCCCACCATCCTGCGCGAGGACATGCTGCCGGCCATCCGCCGCGACCGCGGCTATCTCGCCCGTCACCACCTGCGCGTGCTGGACGCGGCCGGTCGCGAGCTTGTGCCCGCACAGGTGAACTGGGCCGTGCCCGGCGCCATCACGCTGCGCCAGGACCCGGGCCCGCACAGTGCGCTCGGCGAGCTGGTGGTGCGCTTCCCGAATCCGTTTTCGGTTTACCTGCACGACACGCCGCACAAGGCGCTGTTCGACAGCGGCCAGCGCAGCACCAGTTCCGGCTGCATCCGTGTCGAACGCATCCACGAGCTGGTGGAGCGGCTGTTTGCCGATCCCGTGCAGTGGAACCGCGACGCACTTGCGGCGGTGATTGCCGAGGGCCGCACGCGCAACATCACGTTGCCGCGCCCGGTGCCGCTCTTGCTGAGCTATGTCACCGTGGAGGTCGGCAGCGACGGCTATGTCGCGCTGCGCGAGGATGTCTATGGCCGCGATGCGGCACTGGTGGCGGCGCTGGACCGGCGCCAGCCCTGAGTCGCACGCGCGCCGGCAGGCCACAAGAAAACGCCGCGCAGTGCGGGGCGTTTTCGTTGCGGTGCCCTTGTCAGAAGCGGCCGTCGCGGTAGTCGGCAAAGGCCTGCTCGATCTCCTCGCGCGTGTTCATCACGAAGGGGCCGTAGCGCGCCACCGGCTCGCCGAGCGGGCGGCCCGCAATCAGCAAGAGCCGCGCTGCTTCCTCGCCCGCGTGCAGTTCGACCTGTCCGCCCTGGCCGAGCACGGCCAGATGGCTGCGCGCGACCGTGTGGCGATGCCCTTCGGCGCCGATGTCGGCGCTGCCCGCGAACACATAGGCAAAGGCCTGGTGCGAGGCCGGCACCGCCGCCGTCCACGCCGCGCCCGGCGCCAGCGTGATGTCGAAATACAGCGGCGCGGTGGCCACGCCCTGCACGGGGCCGGTGGCACCGGCCAGTTCGCCGGCAATCAGCTTCACCGTCACGCCAGGCACGGGCGTCACTTCCGGTATCGCCTCCGGCGCGAACTCCTGGTAGCGCGGTGCGGTCATCTTGTCGCGGGCCGGCAGGTTCACCCAGAGCTGGAAGCCCCACATCAGCCCGTCTTCCTGCTCGGGCATTTCCGAATGCACGATGCCGCGGCCGGCCGTCATCCACTGCACCGAGCCCGGCACCAGGAGGCCGCTGTGGCCGTGGTTGTCGCGGTGGCGCATGCGCCCGGCCAGCATGTAGGTGACGGTTTCGAAGCCGCGGTGCGGATGGTCCGGGAAGCCGGCGAGGTAGTCGCCCGGCGTGTCCGAGCGGAACTCGTCCAGCATCAGGAAGGGGTCGATCTCCGGCGCCAGCGGCGTGCCGATCAGCCGGGTCAGGCGCACGCCGGCGCCGTCGCTGGCGGGCATGCCGCGCAGCACGCGGGTGACGGGGCGGGTGGTGGCGGTGGCGGTGTTCATGGTGTCCTCCTTTTGTTGGTGCCAGTGTCACCCCGTCCCTGTCCGGGATAAAGCCGGACAAACCGAATGTTCTGTTCCGCTGCTGCAACAATGCCGGCCCGGCCTGTGGCCTGTGGCCGTGAGCGATTTGGTCAATGCCCGTGTCATTGTTCCGCCCCCGCCGCTTTGCCAGCATCGACCCCTCCTGACCGGCCGCTGCCCTGCCGGTCTGTCTCTTGTCGAGGCCTGCCCATGAGTGACCTGCCGTTTGACCTTTCGCTGAGCGAAGACCAGCGCATGACGCGCGAATCGCTGCAGCGTTTTGCACGCGAGGTGCTGCGTGCCCGCGCCCGCGCGGCCGATGATGCCGGCGCCACGCCGCCCGACCTGCTGCCGCAGGTGCAGGAGCTGGGGCTGGCGCTGCTGCCGGTGCCGGAAGATTTCGGTGGTGCCGGTGCGGCGCGCTCACCGGTATCGAATGTGCTGGCGCTGGAGGACCTGGCCTGGGGCGACATGTCGCTGGCGCTGGCGGCGACGGCGCCGCTGGCCGTGGTCAACCTGCTGCTGGACCAGGGCTCGGCGGCGCAGCAGGAGAAATACCTGTCGCAGCTGGCGAGCGAGCATTTCGTGCCGGCGGCGATTGCGCTGATGGAGCCGCGTGCGCGCTTCGAGCCGTCTGAACTGGCCACCACGGCGCGCCGCGACGGCGACGGCTATGTGCTGGCGGGCGAGAAGTCCATGGTCATCCTGGGCGAGTCGGCGCGGTTCACCGTGGTCGTGGCGAATCTGGAGGGCGAAGGCCCGGCCGCCTTCATCGTCGAGCAAGGCGCCGCCGGCCTCACCGTCACGCGCGAGGCCCTGATGGGGCTGCGGGCAGTGGAAGTGGCGCGGCTCACGCTTGCCGATGTGCGCGTGCCGGCCACGGCCCGCCTCGGCGAAAACGAAAAGGCATTCAACCTCGAGCGCCTGGTCGACCTGGGCCGCATCGGCACCTGCGCGCTGGCCGTCGGCGTCTGCCAGGCGGTGCTCGATTATGTCGTGCCCTATGTCAACGACCGCGTGGCCTTCGGCGAGCCGATCTCGCACCGCCAGTCGGTGGCCTTCATGGTGGCCAACATCGCCATCGAGCTCGAGGCCATGCGCCTTTTGACCTGGCGCGCGGCCTCGCGCGCCGAGCAGGGCCTGTCCTTCCACAAGGAGGCCTACCTCGCGCGCGTGCTGTGCGCGGAAAAAGCCATGGAAATCGGCACCAACGGCATCCAGCTGCTGGGCGGCGCCGGCTTCCTGCGCGAACACCCCTGCGAGCTGTTCTATCGCAACCTGCGTGCCGTCGGCATTCTTGAAGGCGCAGCCCTGGTCTGAGGCGGAAGAAAAAATGATCAATCTCGAAATTCCCGGCAAGCTGCAGAACGTGCAGAACATGGCGCGCATGCTGGCGGTACAGGTGTTCCGCCCGATCACGCGCAAATACGACAAGGCCGAGCATGAAAAGCCGGTCGAGCTGTACCCGATTGCGGAAATGCTTCGCGGCCAGATGCGTGGTGGTGGCGGCAAGAAGGAAGGCGGCGAATCCGCCGGCGTGAAGAACGGCCAGAACATGACGGCCGTGCTCGGTACCCAGGAGATGTCCTGGGGGGATGTGGCCATGGGTGTGGCCACGCCCGGCATCGGCCTCGGCAACGCGGCCATCATGGCGGTGGGCACGCCCGAGCAGCAGGAGCAGTACGGCAAGCTCTGGTGTGCCATGGCCATCACCGAGCCGGGGGCCGGTTCCGACACCGCCAACATTTCCACCACGGCGCGCCTCGACGGCGACGAGTGGGTGCTCAACGGCGAAAAGATCTATGTCACCGCCGGCAACTTCTGCGATGCCATCGTGGTCTGGGCCACCCTGGACAAGCGCCTCGGCAAGCGCGCGGTGAAGTCCTTCATCGTGCCGCGCAACGCGCCCGGCCTCGAGGTGGTGCGCCTTGAGCCGAAGATGGGCTTCCGTGTCTCCGACACCGCCGCCATCACCTTCACCGACTGCCGCATCCCGAAAGCCAATGTGCTGGGCTCGCCGGAAATCGCCGAAGACGCGAAGAAGGCACTGGGCGGCGCCATGCAGACCTTCGACAACACGCGCCCGATGGTGGCGGCGATGTCGCTCGGGGTGGCGCGCGCCGCGCTCGACCTGCTGGCCGACATTCTGGCAAAGGAAGGCGTGACGCCTGCCTATGACCGCAGCCTGTGGAATTCCAGTGCGCTCGAGGCCGAGATCTACCGCATGGAGGCCGACTACGAGGCGGCGCGCCTCCTGGCGCTGAAGGCCGCGTGGATGGCCGACAACAAGCAGGCCAACTCCAAGGAGGCCTCGATGTCCAAGGCCAAGGCCGGGCGCATGGGCAATTACGTCACGCTGCGCTGCGTCGAGCTGTGCTCGTCGCTGGGCTACAGCGAGGAGCTGCTGCTGGAGAAGTGGGCGCGCGACTCGAAGATCCTCGACATCTTCGAAGGCACGCAGCAGATCCAGCAGCTCATCGTCGCGCGCCAGGTGCTGGGACTGTCGTCCTCGCAGCTGAAGTAAGCCGCGCCTGCGGCAAGGCGCATGAAAAAACCCGCCAGCTGGCGGGTTTTTTCATTGCAGGCCGGGATCAGAAGCGGGTTTCCATGCCCACGCTGACGATGCTGTTGTCGCGCCGGCTCGTGCCCGGGCTCGTGACGCGCGCGTGGCCGGCCTGCGCCAGCAGGCGGGTCTGTGCGCTGAGGCGGTAGTCGCTGCCGAGTTGCAGGGCGCGCACCTCCAGGTCGCCGGCGGCATCGAAGTCGTAGCGCGCGGCGATCAGCTGGCCCTTGTACATCCACTTGCCCTGCGTCCAGCCGAGGCTGAGCAGCAGCGAGTCTTCGTCCATGGCGCCACCGGCTGCCGTTTCGTCGTTGAAGCGCGAGTGCTGGGCGAGCGCGCCCACGTGCAGGGCATCCTGCCGGTAGACGGCGGCCAGACGCAGGCCGTCGCGCGCCAGCGCCTCGTTCGCCGGCAACGGCGTGAAGGCGGGCAGGGCCGCCATGTCGAGAATGTCCGGCACCGTGCCGTCCACCACGTCGCGCTCGGCGGCAAGGGCCAGATAGAGCGGGCCGGACGCATAGACCGCCGAGGCGGAGATGCCGTCGTCATCGGCGCCGGCCGCGGTGTCCTCGCCGGACTGCAGCACCAGCGACAGCGTCAGCACGTCGGCCAGGCGCGGGCTTTCGTAGCCGATGGCGTTGCGCAGGCGGTTGTCGCCGGTCATGAACAGGTCCAGCTCGGCATAGGTCATGTCGCGGAACAGGTCGGCCTCGCCCTGCGAGGTCTTGTAGGGGCTGTCATAGGCGCCAAGGCGCAGGTTGCCCCAGCGGCCGCGCAGGCCGAGGAAGCGGTCGCGTGCGCGCAGGTCGGCGGCACCTGCGGTGTCACCGGCGACGGCCCATTCGATCTTGTAGAAGGCGCTGTAGCCCTCGCTCAGTTTTTCATCGCCGCGCACGCCGATGCGCGAGGAGTTCGAGGTGACCTGCACTTCCTCGATGCCCAGTGCTGCGGCATCGACATGGTCGACGGTGAGGTTGAGACGGCCGTAGAGCGTGGGCGCGGCCTGCAGGCCGGAGGACAGCAGCAGGGCGGCGAGGGCAGTGAGGGTCTTGCGTGGCATGGATTCGTCCGCAGATCAGGTGGCCGGGTGCGGGGCGTGCGTGCCGTCCCCGCCTGAATGTGACGGCAATATTACATCGCCAGCCGGCAGCGGCCAGTGCGCCAGGTCAATCCGCGGCTGTCGGCACCCTGTGGCCGCGACAGCCGCAGGGCGACGCGTTATAAGCATCCATCACTCTGGGAGAGGGGCACATGGCGCTCAGGACCGTACTCATCACCGGCGGCAACAGCGGTATCGGCAAGGCGGCGGCACAGGCGCTGGCGGCACAGGGCTTTCGCGTTGTCATCGCGGCGCGCGACATGCAGAAGTCAGAGGCGGCGCTGGCCGAAATCACGGCTGCCGTGCCCGGCGCGCAGGTGCTGGCGCTGAAGCTGGATCTGGCCGATCTGGAGCAGGTGCGTGCCTTTGCCGCCGATTTCCGCCAGCGCGTGCCGGTGCTGGATGTGCTGGTCCTGAATGCCGGTCTGTTCCCCTTGCAGCAACAGCACACCGCCCAGGGCTTCGAGATGCAGTTCGGCGTCAACCACCTGGGCCATTTCCTGCTCACGCAGCTGTTGCTGGACAGCCTGCGCGCGGCACCGGCGGCACGCATCGTCGTCACCAGTTCGATCATGCACTGGCTGGGGCGCATCCGCCCGGCCAGCTTCCGTGGCATGAAGCGCTACAACCCGGTGCTGGCCTATGGCCAGTCCAAGCTGGCCAATGTGCTGTTCATGCAGGCGCTGTCGCGCCGGCTGGCCGCCGAGGGCATTGCGGTGAATGCCCTGCACCCGGGGGGCGTCGACACCGGCATTGCCCGCGACCTGCCGGGCCTTGCCCGGCGCCTTTATGCGCGTTTCACGGTGAGCCCGGCGCAGGGCGCCGACACCCTGGTGCATCTCGCGGCGAGTGCCGAGGCCGGCACCTTCACCGGCGGCTTTTTCCGCAACCGGCGACCCATGCGCACAAGCCCGCTGGCCACGCCGGCGCGTGCCGAGGCGCTGTGGCAGGCGAGTGCCGAGTTTTGCGGGGTGGATGCCTGCCGGCCGACCGCTAGGTGCGGATAAATCCGCACCTGCTGTGCAACGGTGTCATCACGGTGCACGGCCCGCAGGTTGTTGCGGCGTCAGCGCTGGCGCTGCTGCCAGAGCGTGCGCGCCTGTGCCAGTGCCTCGTCCTGCGTGCGGGCACGCCGTAGCGTCACCAGCGCCAGGGCCAGCGTGCCGATGACGGCCATCTCGCCGTATTCATGCGCTTTCTCTCCCCGCCACACGGCGAGGAAATCCTCGAGCACGAACGCCTCTTCCGGCGCGTGGCGCGCCGCAAACAGCATCGGCCATTCCTCTTCCTGCGGGACGCCGTCGACCAGGCGCACGGCCAGGCAGTTGCCGTCCGGATTGCGCTCGATCTCGCCGCCTTCGCCCTTGATGACCAGGCTGTTGCGGTAGCCGAGCAGCGCCGCCGCCTGCTGGTGCGAGCGCCGGTAGGCGGGATGGAAGATGGCCTGCATCACTGCCGGCGCATCCAGCGGGTTGAGCAGGCGCGACAGCGTGTGCACCGGCGAGCGCAGGCCCATGACGTTGCGCAGCGCAATCATGTCGCCGAGCGGCGGGCAGAGCTGTTGCAGCGACAGATAGGCAAAATTGTCCGCGGCCAGTGCCGTGCGCACGTCTGCCCAGCTCTCGCAGACGCGCAGGCCGAGCAGCGGCAGCACGTTTTCGGTGTACAGCCGGTTCACGGTATGGCCGCTCGCGCCGTGCATGAACACGCGCACGCCACTTTGTGCCAGCACCTTCACCGCGAGCAGGAACCAGGGGTAATGCTTGCGCTTGCCGGCATACGACGACCAGTCGAGGTCGACGGCGATGTCGCGCGGCGCCTGCATGTGCTCGCGTGCGGCGGCGACAAAGCCGGCCAGCTCCTCCGGGCTTTCCTCCTTCACGCGCAGCAGCATCAGGAACGCACCGAGCTGCACGTCCAGCACCTCGCCGCGCAGGATCATCATCATGGCGGCGCGCGCCTCGTCGAAGCTGAGCGAGCGCGCGCCGGTCTTGCCCTTGCCGATGATGCGCACGTATTGCGCAAACGGATGCTCGGCATCGCGGTACACGTTCTTCATCACCATGGCGGGGCTCAGATGCAGTTGTCGGGTTTGGGCAGGCCGGCGATCTTCGCGATCGTCTTGGCCGGGGTGCCGGGAAAGAGTTGCATCACGTAGATGCTGGTGGCCTTTTCCGGCCCCAGCTCCTGCGCGAGGAATTTCAGCAAGGGCCGTGTTGCCGGCGACAGCTGGTAGCGGGCATGAAACGCCCGGATGGCGTGCACGATTTCCCAGTGCGCCGGTGTCAGCGTGATGCCGACGCCGGCCGCCAGCTGGTCGGCCATGGGCTCGTCCCAGCGCGAGAGGTCGCGCAGGTAGCCGTCGGCATCGAACAGCGCGGCGTCCACATCAGCTCCAGTTCATGCTTTTTTCGTAGCGCACGCAGAGGTCGACGTATTCGGGATGGTCGATCAGCGGCACCGCCTCCGGCCACTGCGCGCCGAGGCCGCGCGCACGCACGTCGCGCTCCAGCGCGAACAGCGGCACGCTGAATGCGGCGGGCTGTTGCACGGGCAGGTAGACGCCGTCGCCGGTGAGCAGGATGGCGTCCTCGCGGCCGAGCATGCGGCGCAGGCCGGCCAGGGTCTCGGTGCTGGCGGGCGAGGCGCTCAGGATGTGCAGGATTTTCATGACAGTCCTCCGTGGCGCCTGGGTCAGAAACGCAGGATGCGGTTCTGCCCGGCGAGCAGCGCGCGCAGGCCGTCGGCATCCAGCACGGTCACCGGCAAGGCCAGTTGCGCGGCCACCAGCCCGCGCGCTGCCAGTGAGTCTGCATCGGCGTAAAGCCGTTCGACATCGTACAAGGGCAGGGCAGAAAGCTGTGCCGACAGGCTCTTGCGGCCGTTGCCGCTGGCGTCCTGGTCCGGCAGCAGCTGCCACACGCCGTCGCCCTGGAAGAGCAGGCTCACGGTCTGGCCGAAGGCGGCCGAGACCAGCGCGGCGTCCAGCGTTTCCGCCGGCGAGGCGCTGCCGGACGGCGCGCGGTGCTGGATGAAGAGGACGCGGGTCATGACGTGAAGCTCACGACGCGGTCGGCCTCGGCCAGCACTTCGGCCAGCTGGCCGAGGCCGGAGATGACGAAGCCCGGGGCGAGGTTGTCGCCGTCGCGGCCGAAGCGCCGGGCATTGTCGGCATCCAGCACGCCACGGCGCAGCGCCGCCGCCACGCAGACCACGAGTTCGGTGCCGCTTTCGGCCAGCGCCTGCCAGCGCGGCAGCAGCGCAGGCTCGTCCTGCGGCGGCGTGAGCAGGCGGTTGCCGTGCAGCACGCCGTCGCCATAGAAGAACACGCGGCTGACGGCATGCCCGGCGGCACGCGCCGCCTCGCAGAAATGCAGGGCATGCCAGGCCTGTTCATGGCCGGGCGGGGCAGTGACGAGAAGGGCGAAATGCATGGCGGGGCCGCAGGCGAGCGATGGCGTCGATGGCGTGAATGGTAGCCGATGCCGGGTCGCCGCCGACAGCGCGCCCCGCGCCACGGCTCATTCCGGCGCCGTGGCCAGCAGGCGCAGCCGGAGCTGGCCGGCGGGCGCGGGCCAGTCGATGACATCGCCGGTGCGCAGGCCGAGCAGTGCCGCACCGGCCGGCGTCAGCACCGACAGGCCGCCCGGATGTTGCGCGACGGTCTCGGGCCAGGCCAGCAGCACGCTGTGCTCGCTGCCGTTGGCCTCGTTGCGGAAGTGCACGCGCGAGTGCATGCCCACGACATCGGCCGGCAGCGTGTCGACCAGCGTGGCGCGGTCCAGTTCGGCCTCCAGCGCGGCGGCCACTTCGCTGTCGGGATGACGGTCCAGCAGCGCCAGCAGGCGGCGGTGATCGTGGCGGGTGACGAAAATGGCGGGTTGTGCAGACATGGCAGTCTCCATGGGGTCCGGAAAAGAGGGCTGGAAAAGCAGCACGCCGGACCTGGAGACGGAAGGGCGTGTCAGGTCCGGCGCCCGGAAAGGAAGACGGCAAGCGCCCGCACCAGCGACTGGAAGCCGGCGGCGGAACGGGTGAGCAGGAGATGACGCGACACGACGGACATGGTGCCGGAGCCTCGGGAAATCGTCAGGGGATGATCAAGTGGCGGAGGCGGTG
>DAIRDY010000069.1:0-10342 GCA_036795935.1 Moraxellaceae bacterium
GTTGTGTATCCACTCACCGTCCGCTTGCCTGGTACACCGGCATCGCGCGAGGCGCGATGCCGGTTATGTGCCTTACCAGGTCTGGGTGGCCTTGAACTTCTCGATGCCGGCCTTGAACTGGCCTTCGATCTCGCCATTCCAGTCTGCGGTGGCGTTGATCTTGTCCATCAGGTCCTTCTGCTCGGCATTGAACCAGGCATGCAGGCTGGCTTCGAAAGCGAGCACCTTGTTCACTGCCACGTCGGCAAGGAAGCCTTCGTTGGCGGCATAGATGGACAGGCCCATTTCGGCGATGCTCATCGGCTGGTACTGCTTCTGCTTCATCAGCTCGGTAACGCGCTGGCCGTGCTCGAGCTGCTTGCGGGTCGCTTCGTCGAGATCGGAAGCGAACTGCGCGAAGGCCGCCAGTTCACGGTACTGGGCGAGCGAGGTACGGATGCCGCCCGACAGCTTCTTGATGATCTTGGTCTGCGCGGCGCCACCGACACGCGACACCGAGATACCGGCGTTCACGGCGGGACGAATGCCCGAGTTGAACAGCGAGGTTTCCAGGAAGATCTGGCCGTCGGTGATCGAGATCACGTTGGTCGGCACGAAGGCAGACACGTCACCGGCCTGCGTTTCGATGATCGGCAGCGCGGTCAGCGAACCAGTCTGGCCCTTCACGGCGCCGTTGGTGAACTTCTCGACATACTCTTCGGACACGCGCGAGGCGCGCTCCAGCAGACGGCTGTGGAGATAGAACACGTCGCCCGGATAGGCTTCGCGGCCGGGCGGACGGCGCAGCAGCAGCGAGATCTGGCGGTAAGCCACGGCCTGCTTGGACAGGTCGTCGTAAATGATGAGCGCGTCTTCGCCGCGGTCGCGGAAGTATTCGCCCATGGTGCAGCCGGAGTACGGTGCCAGGAACTGCAGGGCCGGCGACTCGGAAGCGGAAGCGGCGACCACGATGGTGTAAGCCAGCGCACCGGTTTCCTCGAGCTTGCGCACGACGTTGGCGATGGTGGACTGCTTCTGGCCCACGGCCACGTACACGCACTTAATGCCGGAGTTCTTCTGCGCGATGATGGCGTCGACGGCCATCGCGGTCTTGCCGGTCTGGCGGTCGCCGATGATCAGCTCGCGCTGGCCACGGCCGATGGGAATCATGGAGTCGACGGCCTTGTAACCGGTCTGCACCGGCTGGTCGACCGACTTGCGCCAGATCACGCCCGGGGCAACCTTTTCCACCGCATCGGTGGCCTTGGCGTTGACCGGGCCCTTGCCGTCAATCGGGTTGCCGAGCGCATCGACCACGCGACCCAGCAACTCGGGGCCGACGGGCACTTCCAGGATGCGGCCGGTGCAGCGGGCCTTCTGGCCTTCCTGCAGCGTCAGGTAGCCACCGAGCACCACGGCACCGACGGAATCCTGCTCGAGGTTCAGGGCCATGCCGAACAGGCCGCCGTCGAACTCGATCATTTCGCCGTACATCACATCGGCAAGGCCGTGGATGCGCACGATACCGTCAGACACGCTGACGATGGTGCCTTCATTGCGCGCTTCAGCGGAGGCGTTCAGGTCCGTGATGCGGCTCTTGATCAGTTCACTGATCTCGGAGGGATTCAGATGCGAAGACATGATGCTCGTTTCCTCAAACTCAAGAATTCAGGGTGGCGCTGAGCTTGCCCAGCTTGCCGCGCACAGAAGCGTCAATCACGAGGTCACCGGAGCGGACCACCACGCCACCAATCAGCGTGGGGTCGACCGTGACTTCACCGATGCTCACGCGGCGGCCCAGCTTGCTGCCAAGGCGCGCCGACAGGGCATCGCGCTGGGCATCGGTCAGGGCGTAGGCAGTGATCACGCTCACTTCAGCCGACTGCTCGAGTTCTTCGCGCAGCGTTTCGAACAATTCGGCAATGGCCGGCAGTGCGGCAACGCGGCCATGGGCCACGACATTGCTGATGAAGTTGCGCGTATCGGCGTCCAGCTTGTCACCGGCGGCCTTGATGAAGGCCTGCGCCTGCTCGTCAGCCGTCAGCGCGGGACGCGCGAGGTAACGGGCAAAATCGGCGTCGCTCGCCACAGCAGCGGCAAGCGCCAGCATTGCCGACCAGTCGGCCAGCTTGCCCTTGTCGCGGGCGAATTCGAACGCTGCCTTGGCATAAGGCCGCGCCACAGTGGTCAGTTCAGCCATGTCAAAACCGTCAGGTTGCGGCTCCGTCTACAGCCGGAGCGTCGGTCGCAGGCAAGATGCCTGCGACCTGTCAGATACAGCAGCTTGAGCGGCACAACGGCTTCACGAATGAAGCCGTTGTCACGATCAAAGCTCGGCAGCCAGCTTCTCGAGCATGGCAGCGTGGACCTTGGCGTCGACTTCGGCTTCGAGAATCTTCGAAGCACCTGCCACCACCAGTCCGGCCACCTGGGCGCGCAGCGCATCGCGTGCAGCGGCCACTTCCTGCTCGGCCTGCGCGCGGGCCTGTGCCAGCACACGCTCGCCTTCGACAGCGGCCTGGGCCTTGGCGTCTTCCACCATCTGGTTGGCGCGCTTGTTGGCCTGGTCGATCAGGGCCGCAGCTTGCGCCTTGGCTTCCTTCAGCTCGTCGGCCACCTTGGCGTGCGCGGCTTCCAGATCACGCTGGGCCTTGTCGGCAGCGTTCAGGCCTTCGGCGATTTTCTTCTGGCGCTCGTTGAGGGCCGCGATCAGCGGCGGCCACACGAACTTCATGCAGAAGCCAACGAAGACGGCGAACGCAATCGACTGCCCGATCAGGGTCGCATTGATGTTCACGCTATCACCTCATTCATTGCTCCGGCCGCAGGAGCGCGGCCGGAAACCACACGCCGAAGCGGGATTAGCCGATGAACGGGTTGGCGAACAGCAGCAGCATGGCGATACCGACACCGATCATCGGGACGGCGTCGAGCAGACCGGCGACGATGAACATCTTCACCTGCAGCTGCGGACCGAGTTCCGGCTGACGGGCCACGCCGTCCAGGAACTTGCCGCCGAGCAGCGCGAAGCCGATACCGGTGCTCAGGGCACCCAGGCCGATCAGCAGGGCAACAGCGAGCAGGTTCATGCCAACGATGTAGCTATCCATCTTTGAGTCCTCTTTTGGTTAAAGGGTTTAAGTGAAAGGGGTCAGTGGTCGTGCGATTCTGCGGCCATGCTGAGGTAGACGATCGTCAGCATCATGAAGACGAAGGCCTGCAGCGTGATCACGAGAATGTGGAAGATGGCCCAGCCGAGCTGGAGCACGCCGCCCAGGGCGCCGAGCAGCAGGCCGCCGGCAAACATCAGGGCGATAAGAATGAAGATCAGCTCGCCGGCGTACATGTTGCCGAACAGTCGCAGGCCAAGGGAGATCGGCTTGGTGATGAGGCCGATGGTTTCCAGCACGAAGTTGAACGGAATCAGCGCCCAGTGATTGAAGGGATGCAGGGTCAGCTCCTTGGCGAAACCACCAAAGCCCTTCATCTTGATGCTGTAGAAGATGATCAGCAGGAAGACCGAAATGCCCATGCCGAGCGTGGCATTCGGGTCGGTGGTGGGCACCACCTTCATGTAGACGTGGTGCGGGTCCATGCCGAATGCCGCCTGACCGATCTGGCCGGCCAGCATCGGCAGCCAGTCCACCGGCACCAGGTCCATCAGGTTCATCAGGAAGATCCAGGTGAAGATGGTCAGCGCCAGCGGGGCGATAAGCTTGGAGCTGCCATGGAAGGTGTCGCGCACGTTGCCGTCGACAAACTCGACCAGCACTTCGACGAAATTCTGCAGCTTGCCCGGCACGCCGCTGGTCGCAGCCTTGGCCGCACGCCAGAAGATGAAGCAGAACAGTGCGCCCAGCAGCGCCGACCAGCCCAGGGTGTCGACGTGGAAGGCATTGAAGCCCATGGCCTTGGCTTCGGCGGCATCATGCGCCAGCGTCCAGGTGTCCTGGGTCAGCACCACGGTGCCGGTCTCGGTATGACGCTCATAACCCGCCGGCAGCTTGCCATAGGTCATGTTGGTGAGATGGTGCTTGATGTACTCGGTGGAATTGCCAGCCATGTTCAGCAGCTCACTGTTTCGGTCTCGCCGGCCTGAGCAAGAGTGCCCAGGCGACAAGCTGTTCCAAGATGAATCCGGTCAGCAGCCAGCCGCCCTGCACGGACCTGACCGTGGCGAAGACGACGGCAAAGAGCGTGGCGGTCAGCACAAACTTGCCGGCCTCGCCCTTGTAAAAACTGTGCACAATGTGCTTTGCGGATGTGGCACCCGCGTGACGGAAGGCCTGCAGGGCGAAGTACGCACTGCCGACCACCGCTATGCCTGCCCCGATCGCTATCGAGAGCGCCGCACCAGGACTGATCACGAGTCCTGCCGCTGCCAGCACCAGTGCCGCGACGAACTGCCCGCGCAACAGGCGCAGGGCGATCGTGGGGTCCACCAGGGGACGGGGCTGATTCACATCAGTTCCAGGCTGGGACAACGGGCAGGTGGCGAAAAAATGGCCACCCCGGCAAGGCGCGGCGGATTATAGAGAGCCCCCCCTGCTTCCGCAACCTGACATTGCCGGCCGTTGCACGCCCGGGTCCGGAGCCTCGGCTCTTGCTTCTATATATAGTGTCTGCGGGCCGGCGAATGCCCATATCTGCGATGACAGCCCATTTCCGCGGCGCCGGTTTCATCAAAATTTTCCGCTCCTTGCCCGCTGATTTGCGGCCAGGCAACAGGATGCCTACAAAAGCGCAACCGCGCTCACAGTCGGGCGGGTGCAATCTGGGATAGTGTTCCCGCGCGCAATACTTATAAGCACAGGAGGCTATATGCGTATTTCTCATCTTGCCGGGCTGCTCGCCCTCTGCACCGGCGCCGCCAATGCCAGCTCCTTCTCCTATGACCATGTCGAAGGTGGTTTTGGCGAGATCGACGAAGCCGACGCGCTGTTCGTCCGCGGCAGTGCTGCGCTGGACAAGAACCTGTATTTCCTCGGTGGCGTATTCATCATCGACGAGAAGAACACCGACGGCTTTTACCTGCAGGGCGGTCTCGGCTATCACCTGCCGCTCAGCAAGCAGGCTGACCTGTACTTCAATGGCCAACTGCTCTATGCCGACATCGAAAGCGAGGATGACATCGGCTTCATCCTGCGCGCCGGCCTGCGTTTCATGCCGGTCGACAAGGTCGAGCTTGAGGGCGTCCTGGCCGCCAGCTCGAATGACCTGCTGATCGACGACGGCCTTGGCATTGATGTCTATGGCCGCTACCACTTCAACCCGCAGCTGTCGGCCGCCCTCGGCCTGCACAGCGACACCGAGCTCGACGGCCTGTCGCTCAGTGTGCGCTACAACTTCAAGTAAGCACTGCCTGCAGTGAAAAATGCCCGGGCTGGTCCCGGGCATTTTTTTGGCGCATCGGCAGTGCCCGTCGCTAGCGGATGTAGTCGAGGTCGCGATCGCGGTATTTGTCGCGGGTCAGCATCTGGCGCAGGTTGCGCAGTGTCTGCAGCGGCTCGTCAGGCAGGTTGTAGTTGAACAGCAGGGGCGGCACATAGCCGCCGGGCTCGCCCTCCCCCCAGAACTCGATGCGCACACGCCCGCTCTGCTCCGGCGTGATCTTCCAGGTGCTGTGCATGTCGGCCAGACGAACGCGCTTTTCGCGCTTGGGCGCAACCATGCCCGGCAGGCTGCGCGTGATGATGGTCACCTGTCCGCTGCGGGCATCCTGCTGCAGGCGTGAGTGCAGGACTGCCTCGCGATCGAGGAAGGGATAGGGCAGGCGGTAATGCGCATGCACCCAGAGCTCGCGGTCCGATTCGCGACGCAGCAGGCGCACGCCAACCATGCGCACGACCCACTCCGGCATGGCGGGGACATCGGAAAGCACGGCAACCACGCTGTCGATGCGCGCCGTCACGCGCGTGACGGCGTAAAAGGCCTGATAGTCCGAGCCCCTCATGTCGCGCACATAAACGCGGATGTCTCGCGCCTTGTCCTCGCGCGCCAGCGCCCAGCCATCGGCCTGCGCCAGCAGGGGCGCAAGCAACAGCAACAACAGGCAGGTCAGGCGGAACATCGGGGCACCTCCGCTGCCGACATCCGGCGGCAAGCGACAATGCGGGAAACGCGGACATCAGGTGCCCTGTACGCGCAGGACATCCGTCCTGCCGGGACATGCTCAGCGGATATGCGCGAGAATGCCGTCGAGCTCGTCCAGCGAATTGTAATTGATGACGAGACGCCCCTTGCCGCGTGCGTTGTACTCGATCTGTACCGGCGCCCCGATTTTTTCGGAAATCTCGTCCTGCAGCTTGCGCACGTTCGGGTCGAGCGTGCGGTCGGCCGCGGCCGGCTGGTCCTTCTGCGCCAGCAGGGTGCGCACCATGGCTTCGGTCTGGCGCACGGACAGGCCCTTGGCCACCACCGCCTTGGCGGCCTTGCCCTGCAGGTTGTCCGGCAGGCCGAGCAGGGCCTTGGCATGGCCCATTTCCAGATCGCCATGCTCGAGCAGCATCTTGGCTTCGGCATTCAGCGACATCAGGCGCAGCAGGTTGGTCACCGTGGCGCGCGATTTGCCGACGGCATCGGCCACCTGCTGGTGCGTGAACTGGAATTCGTCGGCAAACCGCTGCAGCGCAATCGCCTCTTCCATCGGGTTCAGGTTTTCGCGCTGGATGTTCTCGATGAGCGCCATGGCGATGGCGGTCTCGTCGGGAATCTCGCGGATGATGGCGGGAATGACATCAATGCCGGCGAGCTGCGTGGCACGCCAGCGGCGTTCACCGGCGATGATTTCATAGCGGTTCTCGCCCACCGGGCGGACCACGATGGGCTGCATCACGCCCTGCGTCTTGATGGAGTCGGCCAGCTCCTGCAGCGCGGCGGGATCCATGTCGCGGCGCGGCTGGTAGCGGCCGCGCTGCAGGAATTCCACCGGCAGGCGCTTGAGGTCGCCGTCGGCAAACGCCGCCTTGCCCTCTTCCACCGCCGCCACGGTTTCCTTCACCTGCTTGACGCCGGAAAGCAGCGCATCCAGCCCGCGTCCGCCACCGAGGCCGCGCTTCTTTGTCGTCGTTGTCATCGTGCCACCTCATGCACCCAAGCCGGGTGCATCAAAAAAGAAATCGTTGCCTCGCCGGACGCGAAGCGGAAAGGGAACCAGACCTCAGGCGGTCGCCGCCTCGCGCGGCGTATCCTGGCGACGCAGCAACTCCGCGGCGAGCGCGAGATAGGACATGGCACCGCGCGAGGCCTTGTCGTAGAGCAGCACCGGCATGCCATGCGCCGGCGCTTCGGCCAAACGCACGTTACGCGGGATGATGGTGTCGAAAAGACGGTCCGGGAAATGCGCCAACAACTCCGCAGACACATCCGTGGCCAGCGTGTTGCGCGGATCGAACATGGTGCGCAGGATGCCGCTGATGTGCAGGCGCGGGTTCAGCGACTCGCGCACCTGGTCGATGGTGTCGGTGAGTGCCGCCAGGCCCTCGAGCGCAAAGTATTCGCACTGCATGGGAATGATCACGCCGTCGGCGGCCACCAGACCATTGACAGTAAGCATGCTGAGCGAGGGCGCGCAGTCGATGAGGATGAAATCGTAACGGTCGCGCACGGCCTCCAAGGCCTGTTTCAGGCGAAGTTCGCGGCCGATGGCATTCATCAGTTCGACTTCGGCCGCCACGAGATCGTTATTGGCGCCGATCAGGTGGTAGCCGGCCTCAAGTCCGGTGACGATGGCCTGCTCCGCGCTGCACTGGCGCGTCAGCACATCGTAGGCACTGTGCGTGAGCTCGTGCTTGTCCTGGCCCGAACCCATCGTGGCGTTGCCCTGCGGATCCATGTCGATGAGCAGCACACGACGCTTGGTGGCCGCCAGCGAGGCGGCAAGATTGACGCTGGTCGTGGTCTTGCCGACGCCGCCTTTCTGGTTGGTCACCGCCAGAATCTTGTCCATTTCTGTTCTCTTCTCCCCGCACGCCGCTGCATGGCGGATGGTGTTTTCTTTTGCGTCGCGCACGCGGTCAGGCAAGTGCCAGCCGCACCAGGTGGCGCTCTTCATCGAGGCCGGGCACGCTGAGCGGAATCACGCCGCGCAGCACCACATCGGCCGGCAAGGCGGCAATTTCCGCATCCGGCCGCTGGCCTTTCATGGCCAGGAATTCGCCACCGGGCGCCAGCAGCTGCCGGCTGCCGGCCACCATGTCGGCCAGCGTGGCAAAAGCACGACTGCTGACCCTGTCGAAGCCGCGGCCAAATTCCTCGACCCGGGCCTGCACGGCCTCGGCATTCGTCACGCCCAGCTCGGCAATCGCCTGGCGCAGGAAGCGGACTTTCTTGCCGTTGCTGTCGAGCAGCGTCACGGCGAGGTCCGGCTTCACGATGGCAAGCACCAGTCCCGGCAGGCCGGCGCCGGTGCCGACATCGATCAGCGAATCGCCGTCCACATGCGGCAACACACTCAGGCTGTCGAGCAAATGCTTCACCACCATCTGCTCCGGATCACGGATCGCGGTCAGGTTGTAGGCGGCATTCCATTTCACCAGCAAACCGAGATAGGCGAGCAGCCTGGCCTCGGCGTCTGCCGGCAAGTCCAGGTCCATCGCCACGCAACCGGCATGCAGTTTTCTGGCCAGCGCGTCGCTCATGAGGCCTTCTGCGCCAGCGCCTGCGCGGCGCCCTGCTTCTTCAGGCAGATCATCAGCAGGGACACCGCCGCCGGCGTCACGCCGGGTATGCGGCCGGCCTGCGCCAGGGTTTCCGGGCGCACCTGCTTTAGCTTGTGGCGCACTTCGTTGGACAGGCCGCTGACCGCATCGAAATCGAAATCGGCCGGCAGGCGCATTTCCTCGTGGCGACGCAGGCGCTCGACATCCTCGGCCTGGCGATCGATATAGCCGGCGTAGCGCACCTGGATCTCGATCTGCTCGCCCACTGCTTCGTCGACCTCGGCACCGCCCAGCGCCTGGATATGTGCATAGCTGACCTGCGGCCGGCGCAGCAGGTCGAGCAGCGAGTGCTCGCGGGCCACCGCCTCGCCGGTGCCGGCGGTGAACGCCGAGGCGAGCGCACTGCCCGGATGCACCCAGGTGGATTTCAGGCGTTCGGTCTCGCGCGCGATGGCATCCATCTTGCGGCAATAGCTGTCCCAGCGCGCGTCATCAACCAGCCCCAGTGCGCGGCCCTTTTCGGTCAGGCGCTGGTCGGCATTGTCCTCGCGCAGCAGCAGCCGGTATTCGGCACGCGAGGTGAACATGCGATAGGGCTCTTTTGTGCCCAGCGTGATCAGGTCGTCGACAAGCACGCCAAGATAGGCTTCGTCGCGCGTCGGATACCAACCCTCTTTTCCCTGCGCACGCAGGCCGGCATTGAGGCCGGCGAGCAGGCCCTGCGCACCGGCTTCTTCGTAGCCGGTGGTGCCGTTGATCTGGCCGGCGAAAAACAGGTTGGCGATGGCCTTGGTTTCCAGCGTGTGTTTCAAGTCGCGCGGATCGAAGAAGTCGTACTCGATGGCATAGCCCGGACGCGTGATGTGTGCGTTTTCCATGCCACGGATGGAGCGCACGAGCGCGAGCTGCACGTCGAAAGGCAAGGATGTGGAAATGCCGTTGGGATAAAGCTCGTGCGTGTTCAGGCCTTCCGGCTCGAGAAAGACCTGGTGCGAATCCTTGTCGGCAAAGCGGTGGATCTTGTCCTCGATGCTCGGGCAATAGCGCGGCCCCACGCCCTCGATGACACCGGTGTACATCGGCGAGCGGTCGAGGCCGCCGCGGATGATGTCGTGTGTCGCAAGATTCGTGTGCGTGATCCAGCAGTTGACCTGCGCCGGATGCATGTCCCGACGGCCCATGAAGGACATCACCGGCAACGGCGTGTCGCCGGGCTGCGGCGTCATCACCGAGAAATCCACCGAGCGCGCGTCGATGCGCGGCGGCGTACCGGTCTTCAGGCGGCCGACATTCGGCATCAGCTCGCGCAGGCGGGTGGCGAGTGCAATCGATGGCGGATCACCGGCGCGGCCACCACGGTGGTTTTCAAGGCCGATGTGGATGGTGCCGCCGAGAAAGGTGCCGGTGGTGAGGACCACGGTTTTCGCATCGAAACGGATGCCGGTTTGCGTGATCACGCCGGCCGCACGGCCGGCCTCGACAACCAGGTCGTCGGCAGCCTGCTGGAAGATGTCGAGCTTGGGCTGGTTTTCCAGCATGCCGCGGATGGCGGCCTTGTAGAGCACGCGGTCGGCCTGCGCACGGGTGGCACGCACGGCCGGTCCCTTGCGACTGTTGAGGATGCGGAACTGGATGCCGGCCTGGTCGGTGCGAGCGCCATGGCGCCGCCCAGGGCATCGATTTCCTTCACCAGGTGCGACTTG